>JAYTKJ010000849.1:0-3889 GCA_043730365.1 Acidobacteriota bacterium
GGCTGTTTGCGCAGCGCGTGCGAGGCAGCCACGACATAGTCGGCCGTTCGCGCCGCCAGAATATCCACCACCTGCCTGGTAAGCGATTCCTGAAACCGCTTGAGCTCCGCCTGTTTGTCGGCCAGCCTCTGCTTGGCCTCTTTGTAGGCGGCGACGCGCGCGGCTTCGGTGAGCGCGAACTCATCCACCTTGCTACTGGAGAACACGCCGAGCAGCGAGTAGTAGTCACGCGTCGGAATCGGATCGAACTTGTGATCGTGGCACTGCGCGCAGCCGACGGTGAGGCCCAGGAAGACGCGCGTGGAGACATCCAAACGGTCGGCATCGCTCTCGCCCAGGCCTTGAAAGCCGAGTCCGGGCAGCGCGGCGGCACGCTCGGGCTCCGGCAGCAGGTCCGCGGCAATCTGCGCCTTGATGAAGTGAGAATAGGGCAGGTCTCGATTGAAGGCGTCCACCACCCAGTCGCGATAGCGATAAGCGTTGGCCAGCGGCGAATCTTCGCGCGCGCCTTGCTTGCCGTCCGAGTAACGCGCCAGATCGAGCCAATAGCGCGCCCAGCGCTCGCCATAGTGCCGCGAAGAGAGCAGCCGCTCGACGACGCGCGCGTAGGCGCCGGTGGCGGTGTCTTTGACAAAGTCCGCGGTCTCGTCGGGTGTGGGCGGCAGGCCGGTCAGGTCAAACGTGATGCGGCGGAGCAATGTGCGCCGGTCCGTCTCAGGCGACGTAGTCAGCCCTTCTTTCTCGAGGCGCGCCAGCAGAAAGCGGTCGATGTTGGTAGCAGCGCTCTTGCCTCGCAGCGCGGGGATCGGCGGTTTGCTCAACGGCTGGAAAGACCAGAACGCGCGCTGCTCAGCCGAAATCTTCTTGACGGGGACGGCGGCGGGTGCTGCCGCAGGCCACGCGGCGCCCGTGTCGATCCACCGGCGTAGATCGGCCACTTCTGTGGCGTCCAGTTTGCCTTGTGGCGGCATCTTGAACCGTGTATGCGAGTGCTCGACGGCTTGAATCAACAAGCTCTGCGAAGCTTGGCCAGGAACCATCGCCGGTCCTGCCTTGCCTCCCGCCAGCAGCCCGGCGCGAGAATCCACGCGCAGCCCGCTCAGGGCCGAGTCGGCGTGGCAGGAGAAACAACGGCGGGCCAACAAAGGCCGGACGCGGGTCTCAAAAAAATCGGCATCGCCATGGCACAAGGCGGGCATAGCCAAAGCGATCAGGAATCGGGCGCCATCTCTCAAGATGATCTGATTCTATCCGAAAAACCCAGCGCGTTCACAGGGAGAAAAAATAAAGCCGATTCCGTCTAACGCGCTGATCCTAATTCAGTTGACTGACCCGCGGCCAGTTGCAGCGCGTGCGGGTTTCCCGACCCAGCCACTTACCTTGCCTGGGTAGGAGGCACTTTTCGCCAATGACAACACAGAAGAAGCTCGCCACGGCCGCCGTCGCCCTGAGCGGGATGATGCTTTGGGCGGCGCCGCCGCTCTCAACTGTCCGCGACACCATCTTTAAAGCCGACGGTTCCAAGTTCAACGGGAAGGCCGTTATCGAATGGCGCAGCTTTGAAGCTAGCGACACGTCGTTCATCGGGCGTAACCGGCTCGAACTGCAGATCACAGAAGGCTTCCTAAACGCCCGGTTGGTGCCCACCACCACCGCGTCGGCGCCAGCCTACTATCTGGTGCGGTTCATCAATGCGGGGGGAACTATTGAGTTCAGCGAAGTCTGGGCCGTCAAGCCCGCCGCTGACGCCCTGCGCGTACGCGACGTGCGCATCGCCGACCCGTTGCTTGGCCCTGGCAGCGGTCAAGGCGGGAACGCCACAGAGATCACCATTGCCGATGTCACCGGTCTCGACGCCGAGTTGAACGTGCGGCCCAAGAAAGGTTTGACGTACTCACCCGGCCGCGCGGCCATCATTGGTGAAGACGGCGATATCGAGGCCGTATTGGGGACGCCTGACGACTGCGTGCGAGTGGACGGCACGTCTGGCCCCTGCGGCGGCGGCACCATTAGCCAGTATCTGGCCGGGTCGTTTGTCGATGGCGAACTGCCGGTGGGCTCGATCAACGGCTCCAACCGGGACTTCACCTTGGCGCAAGCCCCCAATCCGGTGCCGAGTCTGTTGCTTTACCGCAACGGCCTGCTGCAGAAGCGTACGCTTGACTACACACTTTCGGGCAGCGCCATCGCCTTTGTTCCGGCCGCCACTCCCCAGAACGGAGACGTGCTGATTGCGTCCTACCGGACCACGGGCACCTCAGGTACCATTCCGCAGACGCTGTGCGCCTCCGTGGGCGTATCCACCAGCCAGCCTTCCAGTACCAGCCTCGGCATCTGTACGATCCCGGGTGGTGTGCTGCTTCCAGGAGACCGCGTGGAGATCAACTTTGACCTCGCCCATGAGGGCGCGACAGCCGGCTATAGCTTTGAGGTGCGTTGGGGCGCCTCCGTCATGGCCACGCATACCGCGCCAGGCGCTTCTGCTGCGGGTACAAGCCGGATTAGCCTCGGCGTCTTTGCCGGCGGCACGCAATGGTCTAGCCTGAGCTGGGGGCAAGGATCAGCGATAACCGCCGGTGCCGGCAGTTCCAATGAAGTGCTGACCGACCCGTTGACGATCGACTTTCGGGCCCAATTGTCGGCAGCGTCGACCGACGTGCTGACCCTGCGCAACTTCACCGTGGTGCGGGTCCAGGCTCCGTAAGGTGGCTTAGTAGGGTCACTACGGTTATTGCCGGGTAGGCCCGGAACACGTTCGCTTGCATACTATGGATGAGACCGTGGAGAGGGACCATGCAGAGTTACATACAGCGAAAATATTGGCAAGCCGTGACCCGGCTGCTTTGGGATCGACAAGGGCAAGACTTGATTGAGTATGCCCTGATGACCGCGTTTTTGACGGTGGCCGTGGCCGCGTTTTTTCCCACCAGCCTGGCGCCTAACATGACTTCAATCATGTCCAAGGTCAGCTCGCTGTTGGCCCGCGCGCCAAACTGAAACGCCACATCAACAAAGCCGGGTGCGAAAGCTCGCGCCCTTGACCTCCAACAGGGGTCGAGCCCGGCTTTTTTTATTCGCCCAGATACTTTTTTAAGTCGGGCATTACCTGCGCCTGCACTTCGGGAGTGTCGAGGTTCTCTTTGAGCAGCAGCCGTGGCGCAAGATTGTTGATCTTCGCTACCTCTTGGCCCTTAAGCTTGGCCACGGCCGCTTTGACTGACTCTTCGCCCATCCGGAAGGGGTGCTGAGCCACCAGTGAATCGATCACGCCGGCGCGCAGATCGTCCAGCAGGCCCGGGCTCCAGTCAAAGCCCACCAGCTTGACCTTGGACTGGCGCTGTTTGAGCGCCTGGGTGGCCCCCACGGTCGAGGATTCGTTGGAGGCAAACAATGCGTCCAAATCCGGATGCGCCGTCAGTATGTTTTCGGTCACTGCCAGAGACTTGGCGAAATCGGCCATGCCGTAACGCTTGTCCAGAATCCGGATGCCCGGGAACTTTTCCTTGACGGCGTCCTCAAACCCCTGCTCGCGCGCCATGGTGGACGCGGCTCCGGGCTGTACGGCGACGATGGCGATCTTGCCTTTTCCGCTCAGCAATTGCCCCATCCGTTCGGCCGCCATCTTGCCTGCCGCATAATTGTCGGTGGCCACCTGAGATACAAAGTTCTGTGTATCCACCGGCGAATCGAAAATGACCACGGGAATATTGGCCTTGGCCGCCCGGTCCACTACCCCTATCATTGCGGTCTTGTCGATCGGCGCCAGTACGATCGCATCGACATGCCGGTTGATCATAGCGTCGACAATCTGGATCTGCGCCGCATAGTCGGTTTCGCCGGTGGGCCCGTTCCAGATGATTTGCACGCCATTCTCCTGGGCCGCCTTGGC
>JAYTKJ010000850.1:0-7254 GCA_043730365.1 Acidobacteriota bacterium
CGGTGGCCGAGGCCCGGTATTGCCTCAAGCAGCCGGTCTTTGGGCTTTCCGTATAACGAGAAGCGCTTGTAAACGCGCTGAATCGAGATCATCGCTTTGTGTACTTTCGGTAAAGCAACTTGCTCTCTATGCTAGCAGGGGGAAAAGAGAGGGAATACTAGCTAACTAGAGGTGAGGGCCCAGCCTTGCGACCGGGCCCGGTTGGGTTACGCCGTAGCCGGCTGCTGTTTGACCTTGGCTATCAGGCTCGTGAGGACCGTGCCGCCCTTGGTGGTCTTGTTCCAGCCAGAGAGCTCGTAATCGACGCCGTTGATCCTGAGGGTGCCGCGTCGGTCGGGCTGTTTGCCGGTCTTGCGTTCATTGAAGAAGGGGGCTCGGTTGTTGTCGTTGTAGTCTGCCAGCATAGCGAGTGCCGTACGCAGTCTGCCATTCAAAAGCGAGTGTCTGCGGGCGCATCAGACGGATACGAGAAATTCCTGGCACAGCGATTACAAAAGCAGAAAGCCCTTGCGTTTTGAGATACGCTAGAAGGTCATGACACCGAACTTGCAGCCATCTCGCGATATGCATCCGGGCGCGACAAGACTGACGGTCTTGTACACGATATATTGCTGGGTGCCGGTGGTGGCGCTTGTTCACCTAGACAACGGTTGGATTGGTATTCCGATCAAGCTGCTGTCGGCGTTTTGGCTAATAGCGATATTTTGGAGATTCTTCTATGATCCGATGCTTCAAAGCTGGGTTGGTGTGGCGGGTGCCGGATTCTTGTTCAACACGTTATGGTTTGCCATCCTGAATTTCTGGCCTCCGTTGTGGGCTCGTGTGGTCCTTGCCGTTCTGATCCTGTGGGGATTCAACGGTATTAGGGTATCGATCATCAACCGCGAGAAAGACCTGAGTAACGCACCTCGAATTTAAAGCCCCCGTATCGCCTGAGCCGTTATCGGCCTCATCTTCTGCCCGCCCGACGCAGAAAACGAGATGGTAGAATCTCACTAGGCGGGGGTCGGGCTCGACCCAGTTGCTCGGAAGTATTCGGAGTAATGCCTCTAACATGGCTAGACACACGACCAGTGGGCTTCCATGCGGGTGAAACCGCCACCGCCTCCATTCTCATGGCGAAACTCACGCAGGATCAGATCGACGAATATTTCAGGGACCACCTCCCATACCGCGTCGGGATATTGTTGGCGCATTACAAGATGACGCGCCCAAGCCAGACGGATGGACACGCGTTTCTTAACCCCTGCTTCGAGGCGTCGGTGGTCACGGGCAGGCTATTTCTGAATGTGCTCGGGATATTCAAGAATTCAAGAAGTCAAACCCCGACAAGCTGTTCAACAAAAAGTATCAAGAGTATAAGGACGACGATGTCAACGCGATCGATTTGAACGGCAAGTTCGTTGACGTTACGACATTGTCCGACACTGATAAGAAGCTCTTCGTCCGGTTCATCCGCATGGCCGATAAGGCTGGCGCGCATCTCACAACACCCGCCAAGCATGATTGGGAAGACACTCACGAGGCGATCCGGCGGATCTGCCTCTACCTCAGGACGCATTTGTATACGCCAGCCAGCAAGAGCGATCCGAGTATCGACGATTTCTTGAATGGACTGCAAACCGAGGTGTTGCATAACCCATTCGGTACAGGCGTAACCGAGACCACCGCCATTGCGCTATGAATGAAGCGTCGTGAAGGGCGGATGGGTGACCGCTGCACGGCTTAAACTTTTAGGGGGTACCCGGCAGCGTTCGTGTCCAAAATTCCCGAGCCGAGCGAATTGGAAAATCTCATACTCTTGCCTCTGCGCTGATGACAGAGGACATTGCTAGCGCGAGAGCGCGTCCCATCATCGGCGCAACTAATGCTAACTGAAAGGACAAACCGATCAGTGAAGCGACGAATTCAGCAAGGGCCATCCACCCAGATCACCTCGCCCGGCCGTGCGCCCTCAACCGCCTGATTCAGGGCGTCGAACATCGGTCGAAAGGATTGGATTCGATTATCGGCAACCACGGCAATTACGACGCCGAGTGGAAGGCGTGCGAGGTTTTGCTGAAACGGTAACTGTTTATCTCGAGTCACGAAGACATCGAAGTGAGCCGCGGCATATTGCAGCAGGGGCCCGTCGAAGTAACCAGCAAGCGCCGATCCCTGCACGACTTCCACTGAATGCGCTGGAAATGCCTCTCGTACCCGAGGATTGACACACTCGTCTAAGAGGATGCGCATTCGGCAAGTTGGAGTTTCGCCAAGTCAAGGAACAGATCAACTTGCCTGCGGCTGACGCTTGGGCTGGCAGCCAGGAAGTCCTCGATGGTCCCCCCACGTTGGAGTATGTCCACCAGATCCTGCACCGGCACCCGGGTCCCTTGAAAACAGGGGGCGCCACTCATTCTCTCCGGATGGATCCAGATCACTTCATCAAGCAGCCGCCGCTCGTCAGCCGTCATGCCTTCCATAATACCCCGTTGAGTAGTCTTTCACGGCTTGAACATCGCGTCCTCGCGACCGGCGAACTCGGGGTTGACGCCGGCCCCAGCTCGAGGAGCGGGGTATTGCGGCCTCGGTTAGTACGCGTCTCCAGAGGCTGGAGCAGGCCCGGCGGTCGAGGCCGGGTATCGCCTCAAGGAGCCGGTCTTTGGGCTTTCCGTATAACGAGAAGCGCTGTAAACGCACTGAATCGAGATCATCGCTTTGTGGTCTTTCGGTAAAGCAACTTGCTCTCTATGCTAGCAGGGGAAAAAAAGACGGAATACTCCATAGATTCGGGATAGATGCCAGACGATGAGGCTACTATCGGCGTGTTCAGCGCTCCAGAAATCAGATTGGGTTTAGGAAATATGGACGACCAGGAAATAGTTAACGAGTTCCTTATTGAAAGCAGTGAGAATCTGTCCCGGCTAGACCAGGAAATGGTCGAACTGGAAAAGCGCCCCGGCGATGCCGGGCTGCTAGCCAGCATTTTCCGCACAATTCATACGATCAAGGGCACGTGTGGTTTTCTGGGCTTCACGACGTTGGAGGCCATTACTCATCATGCCGAGAACCTACTCAGCATGGTGCGCAACGGCGAATTGGAGCTCACACCGGGCCGGGTGTCACTGGTGCTGGAGACCGTTGACGCTACTCGCCGTGAACTGGTGAGTATTGAAAGCAAGGGGGTGGAAAGCGGGGCGGTCTACCTCGATTTGCGCGAAAGGCTTGAGGCTGCCACTCACGCCGACTTCGAACCGAAATCAACGGTCGCTCCCATAGAAGAAGTGCTGGCCCACGCGCCGGTGCCGGTCGAGACGGTAGTCCAACCCACCGAAAAGACGCCGACGGCGGCGACGAGCGACCTGGCGCATCCTGAAGATGAAGCTGTTGTTGCCCAGCGCGGCCCGTCGGCCGCCGATTCCACCATTCGCGTGGATGTCAGCCTGCTTGACAAGTTGATGAATCTGGTTGGCGAACTCGTCCTGGCGCGCAATCAATTGTTACAGGTAAGCCTGCGGCGCGAAGATGTGCAGCTGAACGCCAGCTCGCAACGCTTGAACCTGATCGCGACCCAACTCCAGGAAGGCGTCATGAAGACGCGCATGCAGCCAATCGGCGTGGTGTGGAGCAAGCTCCCGCGCGTAGTTCGGGATCTGGCTTCCTCCTGCGGAAAGCAGATCCGGTTGGAGATGGATGGAGCCGATACGGAGCTGGACAAGAGCATCATTGAGGCCATCAAAGACCCGTTGACCCACATCGTGCGGAATTGCTGTGACCATGGCATTGAAAGGCCGGAGGTCCGGGTGGCGAGAGGCAAGTCGGCCCAAGGCAGGTTGTTGGTGCGAGCCTTCCACGAGGGAGGGCAGGTCAACATCGAGATCATCGACGACGGAGCTGGTATTGACCCCATCAAGGTCAAGGCCAAGGCGGTCAGCCGAGGGCTGATTCGGCCCGAACAAGCCGAGGCAATGCCGGACCGGGAGGCGGTCAACCTTGTTTTCAAACCGGGGTTTTCGCTGGCCGAACAGGTTACCAACATCAGTGGCCGGGGCGTCGGCATGGACGTTGTCAAGACGAACATCGAGAAAATTGGCGGCACCGTGGACATGATTTCTCGGACGGGCGAAGGCACGACGGTCAAGCTGAAGATCCCATTGACGCTGGCGATCATCCCGGGCTTGGTGGTCCGGAGTGGCGAGCAGCGGTTTGTCATCCCGCAGGTGAGTTTGGTGGAACTGCTCAGGTTGGAGGGTGAAGCTGGCTTCCGCCAGATAGAGCGGATTCATGGGGCTCCTGTGTTCCGTCGGCGGGGGACGCTCTTGCCGCTCAGCTACCTCAATGAGGTCTTGCAATTGCCTGCCACCGCTCAGCAGGAATCTAGCCAAGTCCTGAACATCGTGGTATTGCAGACCGAAAACCGGAAGTTTGGGTTGGTGGTGGACTCCGTCAACGACACCCAGGAAATTGTAGTCAAGCCGCTCGGCAAGCAGTTGAAAGGGATGACTTGCTACTCCGGTGCCACAATCATGGGCGACGGGAAAGTGGCCTTGATTTTGGATGTGGCCGGTGTGGGCCGGCAGTCGGGCGCGCTAGGCGAGGGCGCCGGAGCGGGCCGGACCACCGAGGTCAAGACCGACCCAGCCGAACCCGAACGTCAGAGTTTACTGCTATTCCGAGCTGGCAGCTATCAACGGCTGGCCGTGCCGCTTTCGCTGGTGGCGCGCCTCGAAGAGTTTGCGCCCGAGCGTATCGAACAAGCCAATGGCGCGGCGGTGGTGCAATATCGGGGCCAGATTCTTCCGTTGGTACCCCTGGGCACTATGCTTGACCCGAGCGCGCCCAGTGTCTTTGAGGCCGGCCAACCGGTGCCGGTCGTAGTATTTGGTGACGGCAAGCAGGCGGTGGGTATCGTGGTGGATCAGATTATCGACATCATTGAAACCGAAGTGGTGGTGCGCCGTAAGACCGGGTCGGGAATGCTGTTTGGCTCGGCAGTCGTGGGAGACAAGGTTACCGATTTTCTCGACCTGCCCAAGGTGGCAGGCGCCAGCGGGGAGACCCCGTTCGTCGACAAGGACGCCAAGCACCGGGCGCTGTCGATTCTGGTGGCGGCGGGGTCACCAGTCTCGCGCGGCATGGCGCGAGGCTATCTGGAGATGGCGGGCCACCAGGTGCGAGAAGCGGCTTCGGCCGGCGAGGCGATCAAGCTAACCGGAGGTCGCCGCTATGACGCCATATTTGTAGGGCAAGACTTGCCGGGTACCGGTCCTTTGGCTGGCGCCGCCGAGTTGGTACAACACACTCGCAGCGTTCCGGCGCACTGCGACATACCGATCATCGCCCTCACTGGTGATCGTGAGGGCCGGGAGGAGGGGCCTCAGGACGCGGCCGGATACGACGGCTGGCAAACGGGTTTGGACCGCGAGTCGCTGCTCGAATCCCTTGAAACGCTGTCCGGGTCCTTGCGCGGCGGAGTCCGGCAACCCGGCGAAGTAGGGTCGTTAGTCAGATAGGAGATCACCAACCATGGAAATAGTTGCCAAGAGCTTGAATGGACCCGTCGCAGGTGCCGGGAGGCCGGAAGTGTCACGGCAGTATGCCACGTTTTTCGTCGGTGACCTGTTTCTGGGCATCAACGTCACCGAAGTGCAGGAAGTATTGCGGCATCAGGAAATGACGGAAGTGCCGCTGGCGCCACCGGTCATCGAAGGATTGATAAACCTGCGTGGCCAAATCGTCACGGCGCTCGATATGAGGCAGCGCCTGCTGCTCGATCCCCGCGAGCCGGGCCGTCTCCCCATGAGCATGGTGGTTTGCTCCGATGATGGTCCGGTAAGCCTGCTAGTCGACGAAATCGGCGACGTCCTGGAGGCACGGCCGGAGCTGTTTGAATTGCCTCCCGACAACATGATTCCGAATCACCGCCAACTCATTGAAGGCGTCTACAAGCTCGATAGCCGTTTACTGTTGGTGTTGGACCGGGACAAGGTGCTTCAGGTCTGAGTGCCTGAAGCCTGTGAATATTTCTCGATGTTAGCCTGCAAGACCATTACGATACCAGCCGGTCGCCGTGCCCGGATTCTGGTGGTGGATGATTCAGTTGTGATCAGGCGCCTGGTGACAACGGCCCTTGAGCAGGTTGCTGATTTCGAGGTTGTTGGGACTGCGGCGAATGGCAAGATCGCCCTCGGGAAGATCGAACAACTGGACCCGGACGTGATCACGCTCGATATCGAGATGCCGGAAATGGATGGCTTGCAGACATTGAAGGCCCTGCGCGCGAAACACTGCCGCGCCAAGATCATCATGTTCAGCACCTTGACTGAGCGGGGAGGCCAGGCCACGCTCGAGGCCCTGGCGCTCGGCGCCGACGATTACGCGACCAAGGCCTCCAACGTCGGTTCGTTGGACAAGTCGATGTCGACGTTGAGGGACGAGTTGGTGCCGAAGATCAGGCATCTGCTCCACTGGCAAACTTCGGCGAGGCCGCCGTCTTCGCCTTCGGTCGCGTCCCCAATGCGGCCGATCGCGGTGCCCCGGCCACCCCGGGCACTGGCGCGCCGGGCGCTGGTGATTGGGATTTCCACGGGAGGACCGGCGGCGCTATCGGAAATTGTACCCCTGTTTCCGGCCAATTTCCCGGCGCCGGTCCTGATCGTGCAACACATGCCCCCGATGTTCACGCGTCTGCTGGCTGAGCGTTTGCAGACCAAGGCGAGCCTGGAAGTTCGTGAGGCACAGGAGAACGACGCCGTGATGCCTGGCCGGATTCTGATTGCTCCAGGGGACCGGCATCTCCGTGTCAAGAACGTGGGCGGCAAGATCGTGGCGGCCCTTGACCAGGGGCCGCCGGAGAACTCGTGCCGTCCGGCCGCCGACGTATTGTTTCGTTCCGCAGCCGAGGCGTGGGGCGGGGCGGTCGTGGCTGCGATCCTGACCGGGATGGGGCAGGACGGTCTGAAGGGCATCAAAACCCTATCGGACCTGGGGGCGTACGTGGTGGCGCAGGATGAGGCCTCGAGCGTCGTTTGGGGTATGCCTGGCGCAGTGGTAGGGGCGGGACTGGCCCATTCGGTTGTCAGCCTGGGAAAAATCGTCGAAGAGATCCGCAAGCAATTCTAGAGGAATATCAATGAGTATTGTTGACCGGCCCAAGGTAAGCAACGCCCCGCAATCGGCCCCAGTGGCGAAGACGTCAGATTCGATCAACGCCGTTGACTATCGTTACCTGCAGGATTATGTCTACCGTCAATCGGGAATCGTGCTCGCCGA
>JAYTKJ010000851.1:0-6884 GCA_043730365.1 Acidobacteriota bacterium
TCCCGCTCCGCTCGCCTCCTTGCGGTACAGGTTCGGCGGGGAGCCAGATTGGAACATCACCTGCCTGCCGTCGGGCGACCAAACCGGGAAACTTGCGAATCCCAGCAGGAAGGTGAACCGGCTCCCGGCATCCCGATCCACTTCCACCATCCACAGATCGCGTCCACTGCCGGACGCTCGCCCAACCGCAACCCGGCGTCCATCGGGCGACACCCGGAACGTAACGTAGTCGCCTGGCTCACCCAAGGTACTTCTGTCCGAACCGGCGGGCTTGCCCGTGCGGTCCAGCCAATTCAATTGCGAGGTCCCCGGCCGCCCGTGCACCAGTAGACCACTCGACGAAGCCGCTACAACCATTCTGCCTGCGGCGCTCGTCCCCACCGGATCGGCGATGGGCCTCGGCTCGCCGGAAAGTTGGAGCCGCTCCTGGTCGAGTCGCTGGGCCACTAGCGTGGAGCCGCGCATCCAGAGTAGATGGCCTGCCGCATACATTCCATTGTGATCGGTGGCCACCAGGCGGACCCGCTCCCCCGGGTTGCTCAGAGAAGTCGCGTAGATGCCCGCCGGACTCCCCACCACCTGGAACAGAATCCGCCCGCCCGGCAATACTTGCGGCAACCAATGGTAAGCCTCGCCCCGGCCGTTATCGGGCCTCGTCAGCGGCTCGGGTGTCCCTCCGGAGGCGGGTACGCGGCGGAGCCCCGACGTGGCCGCTGAGAACACGATGACGCCGTCCGGGGCCCAGGCGCCGCCGGCGAAGCTGGGGGTATCGCAGATGGCGATGGGAGGGCCGCCGGCGGCGTCCACCCGCCAAAGCTTGCTGGAAGCAAAGTATGCGAGGGAGCGGCCGTCGGGCGACCAGAAGGGGACGTACGCGCCTTGGGTACCGGGCAGCAGCCGCGGCGCCGTGCCGTCCAGGTGGCGGAGCCAGAGTCCGCTCTTGCCCGGCGCGGTGGCGACGAAGGCAAGGGTCCGGCCGTCGGGCGAGATGGCGAAGCCGCTGCCAAGAGCGAACCGGCCCCCCTCGGGCGGGAGGAGTTGGGATCGATACGCCTGCTCCGGCGCTGGCGCCTGCCGGGAGCGCATTACCGCCCACGTGCCAAGCACGCCGAGGACAAGCGTCGCCGCCGCGACCGCCCAAGGCCAGCGGCTCGCTTTGGCGGATATCGCTTCAGCCGGCGGCGTCCGCAACTCGATCACCACATCGCGCATCGTTTGCCAGCGGTCCTCGGGATCCTTCGCCAGACACCGCCGCACCAGCCGCTCCAGCCACGCCGGTGTGAACGGCTTCACCGCCATCGGCGGTGGATCGGCGGAGAGGATCGCGCCGAGGAGGCTTGAATAGCTCTTGCCTTGAAACGCCTTCTGGCCGGTGACCATCTCATACAGCACCGCGCCGAAGGCCCAGATGTCGCTGCGCGCGTCCGCTTCCTTGCCGTCGAATTGCTCAGGCGACATGTATTGCGGCGTGCCGGTGGTGAGTACAGCGGTCAACGCCGCCTCGGTGGGCGCGGGTTTCGATGATGACTTAGTGAGGCCGAAATCCAGCACCTTCACGCCGTCGCGGGTGAGCATGATGTTCTGCGGCTTCACATCGCGATGCGTCACGCCAGCCCGATGCGCGCGATCGAGTGCGTCGGCGATTTGCGTGGCGTACTTCAGCGCCTGATCGAGCGGGAGTGCGCCCTTCTCAATCCGCGCCGCTAGCGTCTCGCCCTCGATCAGCTCCATCACCATGTAGCCGGGGCCGATGTCGAACAGCGAACAGATATGCGGGTGATTCAGCGATGCCACCGCGCGGGCTTCGCGTTCGAAGCGCGCGCGCATGTCCTCGCGCTGGGCGATATGTTCCGGCAACACCTTGATGGCGACCGTGCGGTCAAGCCGCGTGTCTCGCGCCCGGTACACTTCGCCCATGCCACCCGCGCCGAGCGGCGCGAGGATCTCGTACGGCCCGAGTTTTTCACCTGTGGTCAACGGCATGGCACACCCCGTCCAGTATATAGTTGCGTTGTGGTTTTCGAATGGGATCCGAAAAGGCGGAAAGCAATCTCAAGAAGCATGGAGTCGATGTCCACGTGCTGGCGCCGTCCTGGACGATGATTTTCGACGACGTTTCCAGATCTGGACCATTCGAACTCGGAAAGGCGTTATGTCACCATTGGGCTGTCCAGCGGTGCACGTCTGCTGGTAGTTGTGCGTACTGAAGAGGGACCGCCGATGAGAGTGATCAGCGCCAGACGTGCAACTCGAAGGGAACGGAATTTTTATGAAGACGTCTGAAAAACAAACTGATAGTGAAATGCGAGCAGAGTACAATTTCAAGTCCATGAAGGGTGGGGTGCGTGGGAAGTTCGTCAGCCAGTATCGGGCCGGCACCAACCTCGTGCTCCTCGATCCCGTCTTGGCCAAGGCTTTTCCAACTGAAGCTGCCGTCAATGAGGCGCTACTTGCTGTCCTAAATATGATGAAAGTTGTACGGTTGCCGCGTGAAGCGACAAGAACGTCCGCGCAAAAAGGCCGTCAACGCTGACGCGCGGGGTCTTCCGTCAAACGGGATACCGGCCGAGCTTGCCGCCTGAGTTCATTCGGCCGAAGCTCCCTTCTTCAGCAGCGCCGGCCAGTTGACGACCACCTCCAGCGGCTGCGATCCGCCGACAGGCGTCAGCACCAGGAAACGCTTGCCGTCCGGCGCCACCGTGTAGGGTTGGAAGATCGAGCCCGCCGGCAATGCGAACAACTCGCGCGGGGTGGCGGGCGTCATCGAATCGGCGCCAAGCTTCAATGCCGCCGCCATCAGCTTGCGATCCGCCGACAGATAGTACAACTCCCGCCCGTCCGGACTCCACTCGGGAATCCTGCCGCCGCCCGTCGAGATCCGGAACGGGCCCCGTGGCTCCGGGAACGCCTGCACGAAGAATGCATTCCGGCCCGACTCGTCCGACTGTATGCGCCACCCAGCGTGCGCAGATACGGACGGGCCTTGGCCCCCGCCTCGGGCTTGCCGTCCGGCGTCACCGGCAGCACCCACAAGTCCCGATGCGTCTCCGGCGCCAGCTAGTAGTACAGCACCAGCCGCCCATCGCCCGACCAGTCGGTGGGCCACAGTAAGTTGGCCGACTCGGTCGCCCGCTGCCCGGTTCCCGCTCCGCTCGCCTCCTTGCGGTACAGCTTGAACGGCGAGCCCGCGAAAAACATCCCCCCAAGAGCCCGGTGAACTCCAGCGAAAGTGTGACGAGGCTGCCGCTCTCAGTCGCTTCGACTCCATGACGCGCGATTACTTTTACGCCGGGACCACCGTTGGTGTCCACTCGCGCCAGCGGGGGAAATCGCTCAACACGGACCACATGCGGTCCGTCGGAGCGTGGATCTCAACTTCGATTTTGAAGTGTTTCATCCACCTTTGAGGGCGCTCAGAGAATTCCCAGAATCCAGCCTTCCTCCCGCTCGATCGCCTCACGCTGATCCTTGGTCAGCGTGCGCGGGCCGGCAAACAATCGCGTCAGGCGGCCGGCCTGATCCAGCCGCGCAAAGTGTTCGGCCAACACTCGCACCTGGGTCTGATCTTTCACTTCGTTAGCCTTGGGCTTCAACCGAAGTTGCGAAGGCCAAGTTTCGGCTAGCACGATGCGCGCTTGATCCGGATTGGCTCCGAAAGGCGCCGACAGACCAGTTTCGAAAGGCCACACGCGCACCGCTCCGGCGAGCGCCGGGTCTTCGCGCAGTCGCCACAAGTAAGGAATCCCGGTCAGAGCCTGGCTACCGGCTGACCCTGCGCCATAGAGCTTCCAGGCCGATTGCGGTCCGGCCAACCACTCGTCGGCAATCCGCATCTCAGGTAGCCCGTGCAGTGCGGGTTTGGGTTTGCGAACGGACAAGCCCGTGACTCGTTGCGTGACCGGCCGTCCCCAGAATGGACCTTTCAACCGATCATTGAGCCGTGCTGCCGCCAGGAAGCGATTGCTGACGTTGTCCTCTTCGTCTCGCACGGCCTGCGCGATGAGCTTCCATGTCGCCAGCCATGGCTTGTCAGCCTCGCGGCTCAGACGCGCCGCCGCCCCGCGCGGATAGCCGAGCGGGAAATCGAAGCCGACCAGCGTGGCCCGCGATAGCTTCATGGCCTCAACCAACCGGCCCCGAATTTCCTTGAAGGCCCGTGCTCGCGTATCCGGATTCAGGGTCTCGTAGACCCAACGCCCGTCACGATGACGCTCCAGCCACCCCATCCAGATCGAATCGACGCCCGTTTTCGGGGTGTTCGATGCGCTCCAGTCGACGATCAGGTAGTTGGAAAATAGCGAGGCCAAAGATGCCGTCTACCTCAACATCTGCGGTTTGCCGCCGGCCAGCTTGCTGCGCTGGGCTGCATCCATGAACGCGAAGATCTCCAGCGTCACTTCGTTCGGCACCGGCACTTCTTTGGTTTGGAAGAAATGCATCAGCTCACGCAGCATCGGCGTGTAGCCGGTCTTCATTTTCGGATGGCTCTGCGCGGCCGTCTTCGAGCGGAACACAATGGCCCCGTAGTCGCCGTACGGCTTGGTGGTGCGGACGCTTCCCAGCTTGCCGTCCTTCCACTTGCCGACGATCATGTCGCCATCGGGCGAGGGCGTCCGGCTTACTTCCGTGCAGCCGGTTCCCATCAACGTGTAGAGAACTTCGATCGGATGGACGGCATACCAGGAGAGGTCCAGGTAGTGATGCTCCTCTTCCGGCCCGGGCCCCCAGGTGAGGACGGCTTTGGCGTCATCGAACTTCATCGTGGTCGCCATCTCACTCCAACGCAAGCTGGACGAGCTGAACCAGGGGATGCCGGCCTGCTTGGCGAGCCGGGCGATTTCGCGCGCGTCCTCTAGCGTGGCGGCCAGTGGCTTGTCGATGAACACGGGCTTCTTCGAACCGGTCTTGACGATCTCCTTGAACTGCTTGAGATGCTGACGCCCGTCGACGCTCTCGAGCAAGATCGCGTCCACCTTGAAGACTAGCGTCGCGATGTCAGGAACGATCTCGACTTTCCAATCCTTCATCAGCTGATCGGCGTAGCCATCCACGCGACTGGCGCTTTCCTTGATGTCCGGGCTCCCGCCCTTGAAGGCGGCGACGATCTTGCCGCCGGGAATGTGATCGGGGTTGGCCGGATCGTTGAACACCTTCGTGAACGCAATGACGTGGGAGGTGTCTGTGCCGATATAGCCGAGCTTCAATTGAGCGGCAGCCGGCAGCGCCGCCAGTGCCAGAGTGAGGAAAGTGTTTCGCATCATCACTAGGGATTCTAACGTACACTTGAAGTTTCAGCCCGCTCCCCCTCATTTTGAGGAACGCGCAAGACGGACTCGCTGCGGCGCGGCATCGCTAGCGTGCCTCGCGGTTTGGTGCCGCGCCTACGCGGCCTTTGCGCTTTTGAACATGGACCCCAGCACCCCATTGATGTATGTGAAAGGCGTCGGTCCCGCACGCGCGGAGATCCTCGAAGGCAAGGGTCTGCGCACTGTCGAGGACCTACTTTTCTATCCGCCTTTTCGCTACGAAGACAGGTCCAACATCAAGGCGCTCAAATCGCTGACGCCGGGTGAGATGGCGACAGCGCTGTGCCAGGTACACACGGTGCGGGCTTCACGGTTTCAGGCGCGCAACCTCGGACTTTTCGAAGTTGCCTTTACCGATCGCGCGGGCGGCAAGCTCACCGGCAAGTGGTTTCACGGCGGCTATCTCGCCAATGTGCTGGTGCCCGGCATGAACGTCGCGTTGTTCGGCAAGGTGGAGTTCGACACGTACTCTCGCGGCTTGTCGATGATGCATCCCGAATTCGAGGTCATCCCCGAGGCGGGCGACGACGAACCGGACGCTGCGATTCACACGGGCCGGCTGGTGCCGGTTTACGAAGCCGCCGGCAAGATCACCACGCGCGTCTTCCGGACGCTCACTCATCGGATCCTTGAAAATCTGCCCCCGGTGCCGGACCCTCTGCCGGCGGCGATGCGCGAGCGCCTCAAGCTAATGGACTATTGGGAGGCAGTGCGGGCTGTCCACTTTCCGCCCGCCGACTCAGACGTCCGCGCGCTCAAGGCCTTTCGGTCTCCCGGGCACTGGCGGCTGATCTTCGAAGAATTCTTCTGGCTCGAAGTGGGCTTGGCGCTGAAGCGCGCCAAGGCCCGGCAAGCCGTGGGCATCCAGTTTGAGCTGAACGATCGGATTCGTGAGCAGATCAAGGCCATGCTTCCGTTCAAACCCACGGGCGCGCAGAAACGGGTGCTGAAAGAGATAGCGGGCGACATGGCTTCGCCGCAACCGATGAGCCGCCTGCTGCAGGGCGACGTAGGCAGCGGCAAGACACTGGTGGCGGCCGAGGCGGCGATCATCGCAATTGAGAACGGATATCAGACGGCGCTCATTGCGCCTACCGAAATTCTGGCCACGCAGCACTATTTCACCATCAAGAAGCTTTTCGACAAGATCGGCTACGTCACGGTGCTGCTGGTGGGTTCGCAAACGGCGGGCGAGAAAAAGGCCATCAAGAAGCTGGTGCAGGCCGGCCTGACGCCGATGGTCATCGGCACGCACGCGCTGCTGGAAGAGGACGTGGAGTTTGCGCGGCTGGGCCTGGTGCTTATTGACGAACAGCATCGCTTCGGCGTGATGCAGCGGCGGCGGCTGCAGGAGAAAGGCGCCACGCCGGACGTGCTGGTGATGACTGCCACACCCATTCCGCGCACGCTGGCACTGACGATTTACGGCGACCTCGATACGTCGGTCATCGATGAGATGCCGCCGGGCCGCAAGCCGATCACCACGCGCCACGTCACCGAAGAGCGGCTTGAGCAGGTCTACACTTTTCTCCGGCAGCAGGTGAACGAAGGCCGGCAGATTTACGTGGTCTGCCCGCT
>JAYTKJ010000852.1:0-6014 GCA_043730365.1 Acidobacteriota bacterium
TTATTGATTTTAAAGGAAATAAACTGGCGGTGAGGGTGGGATTCGAACCCACGGTACCCGTTAAGGTACGGCAGTTTTCGAGACTGCTCGATTCAACCAGCTCTCGCACCTCACCGCGTGCCAGTTTAAGTTTACCACCCTTCTCCGTTTCGTCGCCCACCAAGCGTAACCGAATCATCCCGCCGCTCATCAACTAAATCAGCTAACCTCAGCAGAGAACCAATGAAGAACCTTCGGCAGCACCACCCCCTCCTCATCCTGGCCCTGACCGCTCTCCCGCTCGCCGCGCAGCCCGCCACCTACGTCATCGATTCAGCCCACTCCTCGGCCCAGTTTTCCGTGCGCCACATGATGGTTTCCAATACCAAAGGGGAATTCTCCAAGGTCGGCGGCACCATCGTCTACGATCCAAAGAATCCGGCCGCCTCCAAAGTCGAAGCCGTCATCGACGCCACGACGGTCAACACGCGCGAGCCGAAACGTGATGCGGACCTCAAGGGCTCGGAGTTCTTCGACGTCGCCAAGTATCCGGAGCTCACATTCAAAAGCAAGCAGGTCTCCGTCTCCGGCGACAAGCTCCTCGTCAAAGGCGACCTTACCATTCGCAACGTCACCAAGGAAGTGGTGCTCACCGTCGAAGGCCCCACGCCGGAAGTCAAGGACCAGCGGGGCCGCATGAAAATCGGCGCGTCGGCCACCACCAAGATCAATCGCCGGGAGTTTGGCTTGCTCTACAACCAACTGCTCGAAACTGGCGGGGTCGTCGTCGGCGATGAAGTAAGCATCACGCTCGACATCGAAGCCGCCCGAAAGCAGTAGTAGCATAGATTGATGACCACGATGTCCCGCCGCGCGCTCCTGGCCGGAGTCGCCACCGCTTCCCGGCTCCCGGCCCGCACCCTCAAGACCATCGGCGTGCAGCTTTATACCGTCCGCACCATCATCGAGGAAAATACGCTCGAGACGTTGCAGGCCATCGAGAAGACCGGGTATCGCGAAGTGGAAGCCACTTGGGCCAACCTCGACAAGATTTGGCCTAGCCTGCAACAAACCAAACTCAAGCCCGTCAGCCTGCACCTTGACACGCCGATGTTCACAACGGCTCAGGACAAACTGCCCGCCGCGATGGATGGCGCCGCAAAAAAAGGCTTCAAATACGTGGTCTGCCCCTACGTCATGCCGAAGGACCGCGGTGGCGCCGACGTCATGAAGAAATTGGGCGTCACGCTCAACAAGGCCGGCCAGCAGGCCCATCAAGCAGGACTCAGGCTCTGCTACCACAACCACGCCTTTGAATTCGCCAAGGAAGGCGGCAAGACGCTCCTCGATCACCTGCTCGACAATTGTGACGCCAAGCTGGTTCAGCTGGAGATGGATGTCATGTGGGTCACCGTGGCCGGCGCCGATCCGGTCGCGCTGCTCAAGCAGTACAAAGGACGAGCGCCGCTTCTCCACCTTAAGGACGTGCTGAAGAGCGAGCCCACCCGGCTCGACGAAGGCATCGCCCGCACCTCTTTCGCTGAAGTGGGCAACGGTCGAATTGACTTTGCGGCTGTTCTCAGCGCCGCTTCGGCGAGCGGCGCCAAGCATTTCTTTGTGGAACAGGATCAGACGCCCGGCGCCCCGGTGGAAAGCCTGAAGACCAGCTTCGCCAACCTCAAGAAAATCAGCTTCTAGTGCGAAGAAATCACAACTTCCTTACGTCTCTTTACCAGGAGCGGTAAGGCGAAAGCGCTATACTGAGCATGGGAGGTCAGTTATGACCAAGCAGGTTAAGTTCGGAGTCCTCATTGCGGCGATCTTGGGTTCTCTGGCGTGGCTGGCCGTGGGCGGCGTCAGCGAAACCAGCACCTACTACAAGACCGTGGCAGAGCTGAAGTCCATGGGAAATCCGCAAGCCAAGCGTTTGCGCGTGGCCGGTGACGTCAAAGAGGGCAGCATCCAGCGCAACGGTCGGGAGGTTCGCTTCACTTTGAAACAGGAAACCGAGACGATCAACGTCGTCTACAGCGGAATTGACCCGCTACCGGATACCTTCAAAGACGGTGCGCAAGCCGTTGCCGACGGCAGACTCGAAGCCGACGGTACTTTCCATGCCTCCAAGATTCAGGCTAAGTGCGCCTCCAAGTACGAAGCCGACTATAACAAGCTGAGGAAAAAGCCCGCGCCCGCCGCTGCTGCCAGCCCGCGAGCCGCCCTCTAGCCAAAGCTCTTTTTGGTTGACCAACTTGAACTGCCTGGGAAGTAGGATACTCGACTCTTATGGAAAATGTCGGCGCTCTCTCACTCATTCTCGCTTTCTGTCTCTCCATCTATAGTGTTCTGGCCTCGCTGGTCGGCAAATGGAAACAGAAAGCCTTCCTGATCGTCAGCGCCGAACGCGCCGTATACGCGGCCTGGGGGCTCATCACGGTGGCATCCGGCATCCTGGTCTACGCCCTGCAAACCGACGATTTCCGCCTCTCCTATGTTGCGGGCCACTCCTCCAGCACCACCCCGCGGATCTACAAGTTCACGGCCTGGTGGGGAGGCCAGGAGGGCTCCCTGCTCCTTTGGGCCTTTATCCTGTCCAGTTACGCCGCGCTGGCCGTTTACATGAATCGCAGGAAGTTCCGTGATTTGATGCCGTACGTGACCGCCACGCTGATGATCGTGCAGACTTTCTTCCTGACGCTGATCTCGTTCCCGCTGAGCCCGTTTGAAGTCCTCGCGGTTGGCAAGGAAATCGTAGGCGTGCCGGATGGCCGCGGACTCAATCCCCTGCTCCAATACTGGACGATGGCCATTCACCCACCCACTCTTTATCTTGGCTACGTCGGCTTCGTGGTGCCATTCGCCTTCGCGATGGCTTCACTGATCACACGCGCACCGGGCGACGCCTGGATTCATACCACGCGCCGCTGGACGCTGGTCACCTGGCTTTTCCAAAGCACCGGCATTTTGCTGGGCGCCGGCTGGGCTTACTCCGTGCTCGGGTGGGGCGGCTACTGGGGCTGGGATCCGGTGGAGAATGCTTCCCTGCTGCCTTGGATCACCGCCACAGCCTTTCTGCATTCGGTGATGATGCAGGAGAAGAAGGGCATGATGAAGGTGTGGAACATGGTGCTGGTGTCGTCTACGTTCTTCCTTTGCATCCTCGGCACGGCTCTGACGCGCAGCGGCATTGTCCAATCGGTCCACGCGTTCGCGCAGTCTCCCATCTCGCGCTACTTCACCATCTTCCTGTCGCTGGGTATTGCGCTGGTGGTTTTTCTCATTCTCAACCGGCTCGACTATTTGAAGAGCGAGTCGCAACTGGAGAGCGTGTTGTCGCGCGAGTCCAGTTTCCTGTTCAACAATCTCATTCTGCTCGCCAGTTGCTTCTCAATCCTGTGGGGTACGCTCTTCCCGGTGATCTCGGAAGCGGTAACCGGCGAAAAGATCTCGGTGGACGGCCCGTACTTCAATCGGGTCAACATTCCGATCGGCCTGTTCCTGCTCTTCCTCACCGGCGTGGGACCACTGATCGCCTGGCGCCGCAGTTCGTTTGAGAGCCTGAAGAAGGCATTTACGTGGCCCACGATCTTCGCGGTCATTACGGCTGTGATTCTGGTGGCGGTCGGAGTGCGCAATGTGTACGCCACGATGTCATTCGCGCTGTCTGCCTTCGTCGTGAGCACGATTCTGACCGAATTCTGGAAGGGCGCTTCGGCCATCGCCGCCAAATCGGGCCAGAACCTGATCGCGGCGATGGTGGAGCTGACGCACCGGAATACGCGCCGTTATGGCGGCTACATCGTTCATATCGCTATCGTCATTATGTTTATCGGCTTCACCGGCACGGCCTTCAACAAGGACGCCACCAAAGAAGTTGCCGTAAACGACACCTTCGCCATCGGACGCTACACCCTCAAGGTTCAGGATCTAAAGAGTGGCAACAATGGTCACTACAAGTGGTGGCATGCGCCTATCCAGGTTTATCAGGATGACAAGTTGGTCACCACGCTCACACCGGAGCAGCGTCTCTACACCACGGGCGACTCGGCCTCGGTGGTCGACATTCGCCGCCGGCTCCACGAAGATCTCTACTTGAACTTTGCCGGCATGACAGCCGGAGGCGAGAAAGCCGTGATCCAGGCCTACGTGTTTCCGCTCGTCAGTTGGATCTGGATCGGCTATTGGGCCTTGTTGTTTGGTACCCTCATTTGTCTGGTGCCGAGCAAAGTCAAATATCAATTCCCCAAGACCCAGGTCATGGGCGTGGTCACCGGCGATCGCACCGCGCCCGTGCGGGAGCGGGTGTGATTCGGGCTATCGCACTAGTTCTGCTGTCAGCCTTCGCCATGGCGCAGGTCTCCAGCGAACTGATCACGCCCGAAATTCGCCGCGTCGGTTCGCGCTTGGCCTGCCTTTGCAAGAGCTGCAAGAATTCGGTAGGCGATTGCGCCATGCTCGCCTGTCACTACTCCAAGCCGGCGCGCGAAAAAATCCGCGACATGGAAGCGGCGGGCAAGTCCGACGACGAGATTGTGGACTCGTTTGTGAAAGACCAGGGCCGCCAGGCACTGGTAGTTCCGCCCAATGATGGCTTCATGGCACTCGCGTGGTGGATGCCGCCGTTCATGGTGGGCCTGGGGCTGGCCTCGATCTACTGGTTCATCCGCCGCGTTCGCAAACCGCTTCCGTCCACCTCGTCGCCGGCGGTTGATGCCAAACTGCTTGAGCGCTACAAGGACTCCATCGAAAAGGATCTCGCCAAACTCGACTGATGGAACTCGCCGTCGCTGTCATCCTTCTAGGCTTGGTTTTCGCCTTTGTGGTGGGGGTCCGCACCCGGGACCTGCCTATCCCCGAACCGGCCTCTCTTACCCAACATCTTGAAGATCGCCGGGCCCGCATCTACGAAGGTCTGCGCGATCTCCAGTTCGAGTATCGGGTCGGCAAGCTGAGCGAAGAAGACTACCAGCGCACCAAGGTGGATCTGCAGCAGCAACTGGCCGGCACCCTGGCCGAAATTGACAAGCTCGCGCCGCCCGCGGCCGCACCGGCAAAACCGGCCGCCACCGCGCCGCCTAAATCAGCGGCACTCGCCTGCCCGCACTGCGATGCCAAATTCGACAAGCCCATGAAGTTCTGTGGGGAATGCGGCAAGGCCATCGCATGATGATCGCGACTCCGCTCTCGTTTCTCCTCTTCGCCGTCAGCGGCACCGTGGTCAATCAAACCACCGGCCAACCGCAAGCCGGGGCCACCGTCACGCTCTACAAGATAAGCAATGACGGCCCCGAAGCCATGACCAGCCTCAAGTCTGGACCGGACGGCAAGTTTGAGATGCCTGACACGCCGCAAGGCGGGCCGCACATGCTGCAAACGGCTTTTGCCGGGATCACCTACAACAAAATGCTGCCGCCCGGAAGACCGACCACGGCTCTATCGGTGGATGTGTTCAACCGCTCGCCTCAGCCTGGTCCGGCGCGCGTGGCCACGCACATGATCCTGCTCGAACCCAACGGCATGAAGCTGCAGATCAACGAAAGCGTGATCTGGCGCAATGAAGGCAAAACCGCTTTCTACGATGAAAAGAACGGCACCATGCGCTTCTACCTGCCGCCCGGCGCCGGTGGCAAAGTGCGCGTCAACTGCACGGCCCCGCAAGGCATGGCCATCGAAAGACCCGCCGTCAAGACACCGCAGGCTGGCATCTACACCGTAGACTTTCCCGTCAAGCCGGGCGAGACGCGCTTTGACATCCTCTACGAGACCCCGATGACCGGCCCCGGCACGTTCGTCGCCAAGGTGCTGCATGGCGGCGGCCCGGTGCGTCTGGTTGCGCCGTCGGGAGTCACGCTCGAAAGCGATAAGATCAAGCTGCTCGGCACCGAACCGAGCAGTCAGGCCGGCATTTTCGAACTGCAGGGCGCCGAGGCCAACATCGGAGTCTCCGGCATCGGCTCTTTGCGCGGCTCCGAAAGCGCCACTGGCGATCAGGCCGAGGGCGGCGACGAGGAGGGCGGCGAGGGCCTAAAACAAATTCG
>JAYTKJ010000853.1:0-11983 GCA_043730365.1 Acidobacteriota bacterium
GCCGGCATCGGAAATCAAGCGCCAGGCCAAAGAGGAGGGCATGACGTTCCTCCGTGAATCGGCTACCGACAAAGTGCGCCTGGGCTTGAGCACGCTCAAAGAGATTAACAAGGTGACTTTCATCGAAGGCTAGCTGGCGCTCGCAGGCGAAAATGGCACTACTCGATCAACTCAGGAACTTGGTGGAAGAACCGGCGCCGACACAGGTGTTCGAACTGTCGGAATCGGGCGTAGCGTTTGGACGCCGCAACGCCAAGACCGGTCCAGACCTTGGCTTCAGCCCATTCCCGTCGCCGGTGCTGCACATTTCGCCGGTCAAAGAGAATGTGCTCAACCCGGATTTGCTCAGCTCGCATGTGGCCGAACTCGAGGGCGGCTCCACGGGAAAACGGCGGCGCGAACTGGCGTTGATTCTGCCGGACTACTGCACGCGAATCGCGATCCTGGATTTTGACTCATTCCCCAAGGAACCGGCCGAGCAGCAGGCGCTGGTGCGATTCCGCATGAAGAAGACCGTTCCGTTCGATATGGATGCGGCGGCCGTGAGCTTCCAGGCGCGGAAGGGCAGCGGAAAATCCACCGAGGTTCTGGTAGCGGCGGCGGCGGCGGAGATTGTTTCCAAGTACGAAGCGCCGTTCCGGGTAGCCGGATATTTGCCGGGCTTTGTAACCACGTCGATGCTGGCCGCGCTCGATCTGTTGCCCAATGAGGGGCTGCAGGTTTGCACAAAGATCGACGGCCAGACGATGACGGTAGCGGTCTGCCAGGGCCGGCAACCCAAACTGGTCCGCTGCATGGAGCTGGAGAGTTTCGAAGCTGACGAAGTGATGGGCGTACTGTATCCTACTTTCGCGTATGCCGAGGATGAGTTGAAACAGCGTCCTGGCCGTATGTTCATGTGCGGCTTCCATCGGCTAGACCCGGCGGTGTTTGAGAGCTGTCAGGCAGAGATGGGCCTGAAGTTTGAGCCGCTCAGTTCACAGTGGTGCGAAGCCGATGAGTACAATGCCGGGTTGCTCGGTTGGCTGCAAGCCCAGGAGGATCACGCGTAGATGCGGGGAGCGGTTTCGATCAATCTGGCCAGCCAGCCATTCCGCATGGATCGGCCCTATCTGGTGGGGGCGATGGCAGCCACCGTCGCGCTATCGGGCCTGCTGATCTACCAAGTAGCGCTTGGGTGGATTGAGCGGGACCAGCGGCGTGAACTCGCCGGTTCAGTGGAAGGCGCCGAGCGCACGCTCAACTCGCTGCGGCAGGACGAAGGCCGCTGGAAAGCGATCTTTGGACGCCCCGAGAACGCCGACGCCGCCGACTATGCGGTTTTTCTTAACGGCCTGATTACGCGGAAAGCGATCAGCTGGAGCGGTATTTTCAGAGACCTGGAGAAAGTGCTTCCGCACAACGTTCGATTGATCGCGGTGCGCCCGCAAGTTAATCTGGACAATCAGATCCTGCTCGACATGACGGTGGCCTCAGCGGCGCCCGAACCGGTGGTGGACATGCTAATGCGCCTCGAAGGATCGCCGGTGTTCGGTGCGACGGCAATGACCGGGTGGGTGCCACCCTCGACATCGGATCCGTTGTTCCGCTACCGGGTGAATGTGAATTATGCCCCTCAACTTTAGCCTGCCGAAGGTTGTCATGCGGCGACGCCCCCGGGCCGACGAGAAGTTCGAAGGCGCGATCGGGGAGGGCCTGGCCGTGCCCGCCCCACGACGGATGGCGCCGTTCACGCCATGGAAGATTGCCATCGGTGCTTTGGTCCTAGCCAATCTGGCGGCGTTTTTCTTTTTGGTCAAGCCGGTGGGCGGTTCGGCATCCGACCTGGAAACGCAACTGGCCAATCTCCAGATGCAGATCAAGCGCCAGCAGTTGTCCCTGCGCACGGCCCGGGACTTGGTGGGCAAGATGGAGGGCGCGCGCGGCGAGCATGACCGTTTCATGGCGACGTACTTCATGGATCGCCGCACGATGTCATCCACCATCTTGAGTGAGATCAAGAACTCGGCCGCCACGGCGGGGCTGGTACCTAAGGAACACTCGTTCGCGTTTGAGGCAATCGAAGGCACGGACAACCTCGGCATGATGACCATCACGGCCAACTACGAAGGCGCCTACGCAGATCTGGTGAAGTTCGTCAACCTGATTGACCGTTCGCAGCGCTTCCTTATCATCGACAACATCCAAGCCGCGCCTCAGCAGCAAGGCGGAAAGTTGACGTCGCGCTTCAAGATCAACGCCTTGGTACGGGAGACGCCCCGCGGCAGCGGCGGAGCGATGACTACGCCGGCCGCACCGCTGGAGGCAGCGCCCAAGCCGGTTACTCCGCCGGGGGTGACAGTGCGGCCCACGTCCGTGGAGGCGCGGCCGTGACCCTCAAGCCTGAGCACCAAAAGGTGGTGCTGATCGTGTTGCTGCCCATCGCCGCTTACATGGTCTACACAACGTTTCTGTCGGGCGACAGCCCGGTCGGTAGTCCGCCACCAGTATCGCCGTCAGCGACGCGAACGCCGCAGAAGCTGCAGACGATCGATGTGCCCCAAAGTTCAGCTATGGCCGTGGCGGGGGGCGGACCGCGGGCGGCGTCCCCGCAGACGGTACGCAATAACGCCTCGCGCCGCAACAACAGTTCACAGGAATGGACGCCCCGCGTTGGTGGAAGACGCCCGGAGGACCGGGCCGATCCAGCCAAGACCGATCCTACGCTGCGGCTGGAACTGCTGGCGCGCCTGCAAAATGTGGCGGCGACAGCCGGTGGCCGCAGTCTGTTCGACTTCGCCAACGCTCCCGTCATAGTCCCGCCCGACGTGAAGATCACCCCCAAGAAGGGCGGTCCGAAGGGGGGCGGACCCGTGACTGAGGTGAAGCCGCCGGATGCCCCGGCCACTCCATCCGGGCCGCCTGCGGAACCCCCTCCACCCGCGATCCCGCTGAAGTTCTACGGATTCGTGCAGGGCCAGGGAGGCAAGCGAGCCTTCTTCCGCCTGGGCGAAGAGGAGATCTTCATGGCCAGCGAAGGGCAGTTGATCCAGGCTCGCTACAAGATCGTGCGCATTGGGCTGAGTTCGGCGATGGTGGAAGATACGCAGGTTAAGAACAACCAGCAGTCACTGCGTATTGAAGAGATCCCGAAGGAGAATTTGTGATGACGGCGCGCCGGCCGATGACTCGCCGCGGAGAGCGCGGCTTTGCGCTGCTGCTGATCTTTGCCATGGCCGCCGCGATGGCCGTGCTTCTCTATATGGAGATGCCGCGGGTGGTGTTTGAGGGGCAGCGCAACAAAGAGCAACTGCTGATCGAACGCGGCGAACAATACAAGCGCGCCATCCAGGTTTACTATCGCAAGAACAAGAAGCTCCCCCAGCGCATCGAGGACCTCGAGCGTGGCACCGAAACGCGCTTTCTGCGCCACCGTTATAAGGACCCATTTACCGGCAAGGACGATTGGAAGCTGATTGAGACGGATGGGGTGAATCTGAAAAATTCACTGGTGAAGAAGCCGCAGGCGGCGCTCGGTCAGGGTAAAATCGGGGCGCCCGCTGAGTCTCTTACGCAACAGCAGCAACAGCAGCAGCCGCCGCCGCAGCCGGTAACGTTCAATGCTTTCGGGCAACCGGTACAACAACCTTGCATTCCAGGCCAGCCGTGTGAGACCAATCAAGCCCTCCAGCGGCGCGCCAGCGACAGGCCCGCAGCCCCGTCGGGTCAGGGCGAGCAGCAGCCGCAAGGACTGCCGGCCTGCGATCCGGCACAGCCTTACGACCCCACTCGATGCGACCCTACCAAGCAGTGGGATCCCAACACTGCGCAGCAGCAGCCACAACAACAAATGCAACAGCCTGGTATTCCGGGCCAAAGTCCTTTCCCGGGGCAGCCGTATCCCGGCCAAATACCGGGACAGGGACAGCCCTACCCGGGTCAACCCGGCGCACCACCCACCACCGGACCCATCGGTTATCCAGGTGTGCCTGGATTTCCTGGCGGTTATCCGGGAGCGGCGCCGGGCACAATGCCTCGGCCGGGCGGCGCCTTCCCGCAGATCGGCGCACCGCCTGTGAGTTCGCAAACCGGCGGAGCGGTGGGTTCGCCCTTCGGGCCTGGGGGCGCGATTCCCGGTGCATCGCCGGGCGGGCAGAACTCGGCGATCGGACTGATCAACGACATCCTCACCAAACCGCGTCAGGGCGGTATTCCCGGACAAGCTGGCGCGGCCGCCATGGGGCCAGGCATCGTGGGCGTGGCCACCAAGCATGAAGGCATCGGCATCAAAGTGTACGCCGAGCGGACCAAGTATCAAGAGTGGGAGTTCGTCTACGACCCGAAGGATGAGAAGGCGCCCAACATGAGCGGCAATCAGCAACAGCAACCAGGCAATAACAACAATCCCTTGGGAGGCAGCGGCAATACGGGAAGCAACAGCAGCGGGTCAAGTCCCTTCGGGCAGCAGCAACAACAACAGCAACAGCCATCGCCGTTCGGAAGCGGCGGGGGCATTGGCCGTCAGCGCTGAGCCGGCTCGATCCGCCCAAACATCTGCCCGCCATGTCCCTTGTCATTTGACCATGTGCCGGCGTACTCGTTGCCATAGAAGAGCAGACGGACGGTGAATTTGCCCATGCCCGGGACACCTGCGTCCGTCATCGTAATCACCGGCGTGTCACCCGCCCACAAGATTTTCACGGGCACCGGAACGTTGACGTCGTGCTCGCCGTATTGGATACGGGCCTGGAAGATCCAGACGTTGCCGGCCAGCTTAGAGACTTTGGAAATCGTGTAGTGGTCCTCGTGAAGCTTGTCGCTCTTGCCAGCGTTGAAGCGCCCCACCAAAGTCGCGCCCGTCATCTTGGCGGCGAAGGCTTGTTCGAGTTTCTCCTGATCGCTAGCGGGGTCGCGGCGGCAGGCCGCCAGGGACACGATGAGGGCAAAGAGAGCGGCGATTTTCATGACAGAATGACGCGACGCCCCTCGATGCGGTAACGCCCGGCCAGCACAATGCGGATCGCTTCGCTGTAGATACGGTGCTCGGCGGCGAGAATGCGCGCGGAGAGGGTCTCGGCGGTATCGCCGTTCTCCACGGGCACGGCCTCCTGGAGAATGATGGGCCCATGGTCGAGTTTTTCGTCCACAAAATGCACGGTGCAGCCGGAGAGACGCGCGCCATACTCAAAGGCCTGATGCTGCGCGTCCAGCCCGGGAAAGGCTGGCAACAAGGACGGATGAATATTGAGAATGCGAAGGGGAAACTCACGCACGAAGGCGGCGCTTAACAGCCGCATGAAACCGGCCAGGCAGACTAACTCCACTTTGTGCGCGCGGAGTTCGGCGATAACCTGGCGATCGTAGGCTTCGCGGTCAAGCCCCTGGGAAGGCAGGCATATGGCTGGCAATCCCGCTTGGCGCGCAGTCTCGAGGCCGGCGGCCTCCGGTTTGTTGGCAATCACGATGGCGATCTCAGCATCCAATTTTCCTTCGGCAATGTGACGAGCGATCGCCGCGAAGTTGGAGCCACGCCCGGAAAGAAGAATGCCGATCCGCCGCATCGGCTACCCCGTGTACTCCACGAGCCGCTGCTTTTTGCCGCTGATCTTGACCACGTGCCCGATTCGCCAAAAGGGCTCCTTCGCATTTTTGAGCACGTTTTCCGCCGCGCCCGACTTCTTCTCGGGTACGGCCAGAATCATTCCCGCGCCAAGATTGAAGGTACGGCGCCAGTCGTCGACAGGTACGTTGCCAATCGAGCGCATCACCTCAAAGACAGCGGGCACCTGCCAACTGCGGGTATCGATTTCGACCCCGAGCCCCGAGGGCAACATACGCGGCGTGTTGCCGGTGATGCCGCCGCCGGTGATATGGGCCGCGCCGCGCAGCAGCCCCTTCTTGCGGAGCGCGCGGATCGGACGCGAATAGCTGCGATGCACCTTCAGCAATTCCTCGCCCACTGTGCAGCCGAGTTCTGGCAGGTGCGTATCTGCGCCGTGGCCGGCGATCTCAAAGAACAGCTTGCGGGCCAGCGAGTAACCGTTGGTGTGGAGACCGGTGGAAGGCAGTGCCAGCAGGACGTCACCCTTGCGGATAGCAGCTCCGGTGAGCAGGCCCTTGCGCTCGACTGCTCCGACGATGAATCCGGCCACGTCATACTCACCAACGGCGTAGAGGCCCGGCATCTCCGCCGTTTCGCCTCCGATGAGCGCGCAACCGTTCGCCTTGCAGCCACGCGCCAGCCCCTCTACCACCTGCGCCATGACGACGGCGTCGAGCTTGCCGGTAGCAAAGTAGTCCAGGAAGAAGAGCGGCTCAGCGCCCTGCACCATGATGTCGTTGACACAGTGGTTGACCAGATCTTCGCCGATCGTGTTGTGGCGGCCGGTCAGGAATGCTACCTTCAATTTTGTCCCCACGCCGTCCGCCGACGAGATCAAAACCGGCTGTTTCCAGCCCTGCAGGCGAAACGCAGCCCCGAAGCTGCCAATGCCAGTGAGGACATTTTTGCTGAAGGTGCTGCGAGCCAACTTCTTGATGCGGTTGACGGCGCGTTCGCCTTCTTCGATGCTGACGCCAGCATCACGATAGGAGATCGGGGTTTTGTGAGGAGCCATTTTTGAGATGCGAATAACTATGATAGCCGCAATGCTGGCGGCTGCCTGCGGGGCGGCGATGGGTGCAGCGACGCCGGTGATTGTCATCCGTAACGCTACCGTGCACCCTGCATCGGGACCGGCTATTGAAAAGGCGAGCGTCGTGGTGCGTAACGGTTTGATCGAAGCCGTGGGCACGAACGTGACGGCTCCCGCCGATGCCTGGGTGATCGAGGCTCCGGGCCTGCACGTTTACCCTGGACTGACCGACGCTCTGAGTAGTTGGGGACTGCCTGCTGCCGCCGGTCTGACCCGCGGAACTGGGACCGGGACACCTCCCGCCGCCGCCCCGGCTGAGGCGCCAGCCCGTGGACCGGAGGACCGGCCGTCCAACTCCAGTTGGGTCCATGCGCAGGATCTGGTCAATACATCGGACCGTACGATTGCCTCGGCGCGCAACGCCGGGTTTACGACGGCGGTCGTGTTCTCAACGACCGGGATTTTCGGCGGACAAGGCGCGGTGATGAATCTAGCGGGCGAAAAGCTCGGGCAGATGACAGTGGCGGGTTCGGTAGGCCAACATCACTCGTTTGCCACGCGAGGCTTCAGCAGCTTTCCCGGCTCGCTCATGGGTGTGATTGCGTATATCCGCCAGATCTATCTCGATGCGGACTCTTATCGCACCGAGAAGACAATCTATCAGGCCAATCCTCGCGGGGCACGCCGGCCGGACTACGATCGTGCCCTTGAGGGCGTGCTCGAAGCACCGCGTCTGTTGCTTCCCGCCGTGTGGGCCAAAGAGATCGAACGCATGATGGCATTCGGGGCAGAACTCAAGCGACCGGTGATCTTGTACGGCGCGCACGACGCAGCGAGGGTGGCCGGCAGATTGGCGCAAGCAAAGATGCCGGTGCTGGTGAGCTTGAAGTGGCCGGAGCGTGAACGCGACGCGGATCCTGAGGATGAAGAAGCTCTGCGCGTGATGGAACTGCGCGATCAGGCGCCGGCGACGCCCGCGGCTTTGGCCAAGGCTGGCGTTAAGTTCGCGTTCTACTCAGGCGGCGTCGAGCGCGCGGCCGATCTGCGGGCCGCGGTGAAGAAGGCAATTGACGCGGGGCTGGATCGCGAAGCTGCCGTGCGCGCGCTGACGCTGTCGGCCGCCGAAATCTACGGAGTGAGCGACCGGCTCGGTTCGATCGAGCCAGGCAAGATCGCCAATCTCACGGTGACCGACGGTGACTTGTTTCAGACGAACACGAAGATCAAGTTCGTCGTGATCGACGGCGTGAAGTATGAACCAACGCCGGAAGCGGCACCGGTTCGGGGCGACGCGCCAACGAGCGCCGGGACCGGAGAGGGGAAATAGCGAAATGCGCCTTGGCGTGATTCTACTGTGGGTCGCGGGCTGGGCCTCGGCAGCCGAACTGGTAATCCAGAATGCCAAGATCCTGACGGTGACGAAGGGGCGAATGGACGGCGCGATTCTCATACGCGACGGCAAGATCATCGAGGTGGCGCCCAAGGTGCTGGTACCGCCCGGAGCTGAGGTGCTGGACGCGGCGGGCATGTATGTGATGCCGGGCATTATCGATTGCCACTCGCATATCGCCGCGGAGTCAATCAACGAAGGCAGCGTCTCGGTGTCCTCGATGGTGGGCATTGAAGACGTGCTGGACTCGACGGACATCGCCATTTATCGCGCGCTGGCTGGCGGCGTGACCACGGCCAATGTGTTGCACGGCAGCGCGAACTCGATCGGCGGCAAGTGCCAGGTAATCAAGATGCGCTGGGGCAAGGACGCCGCGGGGATCAAGTTTGAAGGTGCCAAGCCGGGCATCAAGTTCGCGCTGGGAGAAAACCCAAAGCGGCGCGGGCAGCAAACGGCGTTTGGGGCGACAACGCTCCGTTATCCGGCCACGCGCATGGGGGTGGAAGATGTGATTCGCGAAGCGTTCCTCGACGCCAAGCAGTATCAAGCCACCTGGAAAGACTATCGAGCCAAGGCGGCGCGGGGCGAGAACGCGCTGGCGCCTCGGCGGGATCTCAAGCTCGAGCCGCTGGTGGAGGTGCTGGAAGGCAAGCGGCAAGTACACGCGCATTGCTATCGGGCTGACGAAATCCTGATGTTGATCCGGGTTGCCGATGAGATGGGCTTCAAGATTCGCACCTTCCAACATGTGCTGGAGGGTTATAAAGTGGCCAAGGAGATTGCGGCGCACGGCGGCGGCGCGTCCACGTTCAGCGATTGGTGGGCGTACAAAGTGGAGGCCTACGACGCGACGCCCTACAACGCCGCCATCATGCACAGGAAAGGCGTGCTGGTGTCGCTCAATTCCGATTCCGATGAGTTGATCCGGCACTTGAACAACGAGGCGGCCAAGACGATGAAATATGGCGGTCTGACCGAAGACGAGGCGTTGGCGACCGTGACGATCAACCCCGCCAAACAACTGGAACTTGAGTCGCGCGTGGGCTCGATCGAGGCGGGTAAGGACGCCGATCTGGCGATGTTCGATGGGCATCCGCTTTCCAACTATGCCAAGGTGCAGAAGGTGTTCATCGACGGGCACCTCTATTTTGACCGGCAGAAAGACTTGGCCCAGCGGGCGGAGCGGGAAGTGCGGCGCAAGGCGCTGATCGAGAAGAATCGCAAGCAGGCGGAAGAGGGCCGGAAGAGCGCCCCGGCGCGGAGGAGCGAGTAACATGCGGGGGCTCATTTTGATCGGCTTCACTATGGCCGGAATCGTGATGGCGGCGGCGAATGACACGTTCCTGATTCGTGATGTGGCGCTGCATCCGGTGAGCGGGCCGGACATCCCGGTGACGTCGGTCCTGGTGCGCGACGGACTGATCGCCGAGATCGCGCCCAAGATTGCCGCGCCCAAGGGCATGAAGGTGATCGAGGGCAAAGGGCTGCATCTGTTTCCCGGCATGATCGATTCGGCGACGACGTTAGGGCTCGCCGAAATCGGCGCGGTGCGCGAGACCAGCGACGTAGCTGAGATCGGCGACTTCAATCCGCAGTTACGCGCGCTGATCGCCGTCAATCCGTCCAGCGAGCATATTCCGGTGGCACGGGCCAACGGCATTACCTCGGCCATCGCGTTGCCGGGTGGCGGAGTCATTTCCGGTCAAGCGGGCCTGATGCATTTGGATGGCTGGACGTGGGAAGAGATGGACGTAAAGCGATCGGCCGCTATCCATTTGCGTTTTCCGGTTCTAAGCATGGTGGCCGAAGGCGGCGCAGGCTTTGGGCGCGGAGGCGGCGCGGGCCGGGTACCGTTTACCGAAGCCAAGCGCAAGCATGAAGAGGCGCTGCTGAAGCTGCGGGTGTTCTTCGAAGATGCGCGGCGGTATCAGAAGGCGAAGGTAGCCGGGGGCGCGGGGTTTCAGACCGATCGCAAGCTGGAAGCCATGTTGCCGGTGCTGGAGGGCAAGCAGCAGGTGATGGTGACGGCCGCCCGCAAGCGTGCGATCGGCGAAGCGCTGGAATTTGCCAAGCGCGAGAGCATCAAGATCGTGCTGGCCGGGTGCCGCGAGTTCACGCCTGAGTTACTCAAGGAGATCAAGGCACGTAACATCGCGGTGATTCTTCCGGAAACGTTGGACTTGCCGCTGAACGAAGACGATCCTTACGATGCCATCTACACGCTGCCGGCGGATCTGCATCGGGCCGGTATCCTGTTCGCGTTTGCGACGTTCAACTCGTCGGCTGTTCGCAATCTGCCCTATCAAGCCGCGGCGAGTGTGCCGTTCGGGCTGGAGCGCGAGGACGCTCTGAAGGCGGTGACGATTAACGCCGCCAGGATCTGGGGCGTGGACGATCGGATCGGGTCGGTGGAGAAGGGTAAGTGGGCCGACTTGGTGCTGGCCGATGGAGATTTGCTGGAGACAAGGACCACGATCAAGCAGATGTGGATTCGAGGCAAGGCGGTGGATCTGGAGTCGCGACACACGAAGTTGTCGGATCGATATATGTCACGGCCGAACTGATATTTGGAGCGATAATGGAGTCATGCCCGCCGCAGCAACTTTGCCTAGAGCCGAGCAGTTAGTGCTTTTAGAAGATGTCAGTTGGGATACCTACGAGCGATTGCTGGCCGAGAACGATCCCGGACGAGGGAAGCGTTTCACGTACGACAAAGGGACTCTCCAAATCATGGTTCTCTCATACCGGCATGAACGTCCGAATCGCTTGCTCGCCTCGATTGTTGAGATTGTGGCGGAGGAGTGGGAGTTAGGGCTAGTTTTGGCCGGGTCGATGACCATCAAGCGACCGGATCTGCACAAGGGATTTGAGCCGGACTCGTGTTACTACATACGCAATGCCGCCGCCGTCCGCGGCAAGGTAGAACTGGATTTTACGATTGACCCGCCTCCGGATCTGGTGATTGAGGTCGACATCACGAGAGATTCTCTGAACAAGTTCCCCATCTTCGCCGCCGTAGGGGTGCCGGAAGTATGGCGGTATGACGAGAGCCGAGTGGCGATTCATGTTTTGCGCGAGGGCGGATACGTCGAGGCGCCGGCGAGTGACATGCTGGCTCCGCTGAGTGGAGAAGTATTGACGTCGTTCCTGGCGGCGGGTCTGGAGGAAGACCGCCCTCAATGGATTCGACGGCTACGGGAGTGGGTGCGTTCGGCTACCAGATCGTAGCCACGCCCGCGGCGCCGGGCAAGAAGGCGGCGCGATTGAGGTCGTAACCAAAGCCGGGAGCGGCGGGGAGCGTCAGCATGCCGTGCTCGGGACGAGGATCGTCCGTGAGCACCCACGTCTTGGCTTCGCCGCGATAGATATCGAGGAACTCGGCGTAGGGCGTTACCTCGGGCCCCAGTGAGCTCAGGAAATGATAGGTGGCGCTGCCCGTGCCGTGGCAAATCAGTTTGATGCCAGCCGCTCTCGCCAGCGCGGCAATCTTGCGAAGACCGGTCGGGCCGCCCGCGCGGTAGATATCGGGCTGCACCAGATCCACGCAGCCGTCGCCGATCAGCCGGCGGAAGCCCTCGAGCGTGTACTCATGCTCGCCGCCCGAGACCATCGTGTTGACACGGCGGCGAATTTCCGCGTAACCGCGATAGTCATCCGGCATCACGGGTTCTTCCAGCCACGCGATGTTGTATTTCTCCAGGCGCTCATACATTCGCAGCGTGTAGGGCACGTCCCAGGCCATGTAAATATCGAGCGCAAGAAAACCATCGGGGCCGAGCATGTCGCGGGCCCGGGCGATGACGGACTCATTCTCGCGCATGCCGGGCTCGCCGTGCGCCGGACCGAAAGGCACCGCCATCTTCATGTCCTTGATGCCAAACTCGGCGAGCGCGGAGGGATCGTTGCCGGTGAAGTAGACACGCAGCCGTTGGCGCGCCGCGCCGCCCAGCAGATGCGATACCGGTTGACCGAGAAGTTT
>JAYTKJ010000854.1:0-5972 GCA_043730365.1 Acidobacteriota bacterium
GTGTCGTGTCACGGTCCGGATGAACACGCGCGCCAGGCGGGTCTGCGCCTCGATACGTTTGAGGGCGCTACCGCACGAGGGGCGATAACACCCGGCAACAGCGCCGGTTCGCGGATGGTAGCTCGCATCAATCACCCCAAGACGCCGATGCCGCCAACCGGGCCGCGCCTGAGCCCCGAGGAGGTGACGCTGCTGGCGCGCTGGATCGACCAAGGCGCCAGGTATACGCGCCACTGGTCCTTTGAAAAGCCCGTTCGGCCCGCACCGCCCGCAGTGAAGAATGAGGCGTGGGTCAAGAATCCGATCGACCGTTTTGTCGTAGCGCGGCTCGAGAAGGAGAACCTGGCGCCCGCACCCGAAGCCGATCGATACGTGCTTGCCCGCCGCGTTGCACTCGATCTCACCGGTGTGCCGCCGGAACCGGAGCAGCTGCAACTGCCCTACGAAAAGCTGGTAGACGAGCTGCTCAAGTCGCCGCGCTATGGCGAGCGCTGGGCCAAGATCTGGCTCGATCTGGCGCGCTATGCCGATACGCAAGGCTACGAGAAAGACGACCGGCGCGTGATCTGGCCCTATCGCGATTGGGTGATTCGCGCGTTCAACGACAACCTCCCGTTTGACCGTTTCACGATCCTGCAGCTTGCCGGCGATCTGACGCCGGACCCTGCGGTGGACGACCTGATTGCCACCGGCTTCCATCGCAACACGATGACCAACACCGAGGGCGGTACGGACGACGAGGAGTTCCGCGACAGCGCCATTCGCGACCGCATCGCCGTCACCGGGCAGGTCTGGATGGGCCTCTCAGTCGGCTGCGCGCAATGCCACACGCACAAGTACGACCCGATCACGCACAAAGAGTTCTACCAGCTCTACGCGTTCCTCAATCAGACCGCCGACAACGATCATCCGAGCGATCAGCCGCTCCTTAAACTCACCGCCGACACGTCCACGCTCATCATGCGCGAGCTGCCGATGGAGAAGCGGCGTCAGACCCGCATCTATGACCGCGGCAACTTTCTCACGCCGGGCGCCCCGGTCGACGCTGCCACACCTGAAGCGTTTCCGCCCATGCCGGTCTCGGCGCCCACCAATCGCCTTGGCTTGGCGCAGTGGATTATGTCGCCCGAGAATCCACTTACCGCGCGGGTGACGGCCAATCGATTCTGGGCGCGGCTGTTCGGCAAAGGCATCGTCGAATCGGAGGAAGACTTCGGCACGCAGGGCACTCCGCCCACTCACCCCGAACTGCTGGACTGGCTGGCGACGGAGTTCGCCGGCAACAAGTGGGACGTGAAGGCACTGCTCAAGACCATCGTGATGTCGTCCACCTACCGGCAGGCTTCCAACGCAACGCCAGAGTTGCTCACCAAGGATCCGCAGAATCGGCTCTACGCTCGTGGGCCTCGGTTCCGGCTGGACGCCGAGGCGGTGCGCGATCAGGCACTGGCGGTGGCAGGCCTGCTGAGCAAGAAGATGTACGGACCGCCGGTGATGCCGTGGCAGCCGGAGGGCGTGTGGCTGGTGGTCTATAACGGTGACCGTTGGGACATTTCAAAAGGCGAAGACCGCTACCGTCGAGCGCTCTACACTTTCATGCGCCGCAGCTCGCCCTATCCTTCGATGACCAACTACGACGCGCCTACCGGCGAAGTCTGCACCGCGCGCCGCATCCGCACTAACACGCCACTGCAGGCACTTACTTCGTTGAACGACCCGGTGTCCATGGAAGCGGCCGAGCGGCTGGCCGCGCGCGCCATCACCGAAGGCGGCGGCGGCTCGAAGACCGCTGAGCGGCTGTTCCAAATGGCGCTCGTGCGGCCACCGTCCAAGGCTGAAACCGAACGCCTGGCCGCGCTGCACAAGCAGGCGAAAAGCGAGCTCAAGAGCGACGCGGGCTCAGTCAATAAGCTGCTGCGCTTTTCGGAAAACCTCTATGGCGAAAACCGCGAGATCACGATCATTGCGGACTCGCGTACTCAGGCCGCCACGTGGCGCTACGTCTCCGCCGATCCCGGCGCCACCTGGGCCGGCGCGGATTTTGACGATAAGAGCTGGCCGTCCGCGGCCGGTGCTTTTGGCTCCGGCAAGAAACCACCTAGCGATCTGAAGCTGCCGGTGAAGTGGGACAGCGAACAACTGTGGCTGCGCACCGAAGTGACGCTCGCCTCGCCGCTGCCGGAGCGTTTCCGCCTGGCGGTCCGCGCCAACGTGCAAGTGGAACTTTACGTCAACGGCGTGCAAGGCGTGGCAGCACCGTGGGAACGGGCTGGATACTATGACTACGCGCTTTCGCCGGGCGCGGCGGCTGCGTTCAAGCCGGGCCGCAATGTGGTGGCCGTGAAGTTGGCGCGCAATCACGCGGAAGCTTCGGCGCAATTCTTCGACGGCGGCCTCTACGCGAACCGGCCGCTCGATGGCGCTAAGCTCACCGCTCAGAGCCTGGATCATGCCGCCTGGGTGGTGGTGGCCAACACCGTACTAAACCTCGATGAAATGGTGACCAAACGATGAACGCCCTCCTGACGCAACGCGCACTGGCTGACACCCGGCGACACTTTCTGAGTCAGTGCGGCCTGGGGCTGGCGGGAATGTTTCTCGGCGAGCTGCAGGGTGCGGGCGCCGAGAATCCACTCAAACCGAAGAAGCCATCGCTCGAAGCCAAGGCGAAATCGGTTATCTATCTGCACATGGCCGGGTCCCCGTCTCAGCTTGAGTTATTCGACTTCAAACCGGAGTTACTCAAATACAGCGGGAAGCCTTGCCCGGACGAACTGCTCCGCGGCAAACGCTTCGCCTTTATTAAAGGCGTACCGAAGATGCTCGGCACGCCGTACAAGTTCGCCCAGTACGGACAGAGCGGCGCCTCGATCAGCGAGTTACTCCCGCACTTTTCGAAAGTTGTGGATGATGTAACTATCGTCCGCTCCATGAACACGGACCAGTTCAATCACGCCCCCGCGCAACTGTTTGTCCACACCGGCAGTCCGCGTTTCGGAGCGGCGTCGATGGGCGCTTGGGCCACTTACGGCCTCGGTTCGGAGAATCAGGACTTGCCCGGTTTCGTCGTGCTCACCAGCGGCGGCAACAATCCCGACGGCGGCAAGAGCCTGTGGGGCAGCGGTTTCCTGCCGTCCGTTTATCAGGGCGTGCAGTGCCGCACGTCGGGCGACCCGGTTCTCTATCTCAGCAACCCTGAGGGCATGACGCGGTCGCTGCGCCGCAAAACGCTGGATGCCTTGCATGACCTCAACGGGCTGCAACAGAAAGAATCCGGAGACCCGGAAACCGAGGCGCGTATCGCTCAGTATGAGCTCGCCTATCGCATGCAGATTTCGGTGCCGCAGGTCATGGACATCTCGAAAGAGAGTGAAGCCACGCGCGCGCTCTACGGCGCTCAGCCGGGCGAGACCAGCTTTGCCAACAATTGCCTGCTGGCCCGGCGGCTGGTGGAAAGCGGCGTCCGCTTTGTGCAGCTCTTTCATTGGGGCTGGGATCATCACGGCAACTCCCGGCGCGAAGATATCCGCTACGCCCTGCAACCGCAGGCTGCCAGCGTGGACCGCTCGATGTCGGCGCTCATCACCGATCTCAAGCAGCGAGGGCTGCTGGACCAGACGCTGATTGTCTGGGGCGGCGAGTTTGGCCGCACGCCGATGCAGGAGAATCGCGCGGGCAGCGGGCCGTATATGGGTCGCGATCACCACCCCTACGCCTACACGATGTGGATGGCCGGAGGCGGCATGAAGAAGGGCCTGAACTTCGGGTCGACCGATGAGATCGGTTACTACATCGCCGAGAATCCGGTGAGCGTGCGCGACCTGCAGGCGACGATTCTGCATCAACTCGGGCTGGATCCGCATCGCTTCAGTTATCCCTACCTTGGTCTGAACCAGCGGCTGATTGGTCCGACGGACGAGGGCCACGTGCGGAAGGAACTACTGGCCTGATCACGACCGATTCGGCGGCGCGAGGTCGAATTGGAAATAGGAGATCGGGGCGGTAGCCGATTTGTCGAGCTGCTCCAAGGCGGCGTGGCGGTTGATCTTGTTGAGGGTGGCCTTGGTGCGGATTTCAGCGAGTAACTGGCGGCGGATGTGGGCAGTTTCGACGAGCGGGGAGGGGTCGTCGTCGCCGGCGAGGTTAGTGCGCGCCTCGCGCTCGTTTTGCAGAACCTTCAACTCCTTCGTGGCGCGTTGAACCGTACGGTCGTGACGCGCGTGGTAAATGGCGAGCGTCTTCAGGGCGGTGCAGGTGTCGGGGTGGAGGAAGGGATTGGGGTGCAAGGCGAGGAGATCGGCTTCGTTCATTCGGCAGCGGCGAAGGTTCCATCGGGAATGAAGAATCGCCTCGAAATGAGTGAGTTCGAGTTCGCCTTGCGGCGCCAGCTCGGCGGAGAGAGCGTCGCGGAGGGAGGCGAAGATAACGGCTTCTGCGTCGCCGGCGATGTGGAGTTGGCGCGAGCAGAGTCCGTGGACGCGGGCGTTCTGCGCGGAGTGGGCTTTGCCGGATTCGGTGCGCGGCCCGGTGGAACGGCGGGCATTGGCGCGATTAGCATCGATTTGCTGGGGCGAGGTGGACGGATTCATGACGTCAGCAGCATAGCAGTTGGTACCAAGGTGCGGACGTGATGCGGATGACTAAGTGGCGTGGTATCAGGGGGAAAGAAAATTTTGCACCCTGGTGAACGTTTACCGGCCAATCTGGGGCGCACGGATTTCGCGACATGTTCGCCAAGCACAGCCTGCGGCGGGGCTTCGCCGAGCACAAACCCAACCCGCGTGATCCAATGGAATTCGGAATGGAACTCGTTCGAGTCAGCTTGATTGCACTGGTCGTCTTGTCGGCCGTGATTGGTCCGCCTGCATGGTGGTACTGGCGCGGACGTAAGCCCGGAGAGCGGCGGACGATTCGGTGGGGGCAATCCTATTGGGTTGTTTCGTGCTCCTATCACTGAGTCGAAGCGAGCCCGCCGCGAAAGGCGATTGGGTGGCTTGGCTGCTGCACATGGTACGATTCGCGATCGGCGCCTGGGCCATTGCCATTGGGGCGAGGGGATCGCGGACCTAGACCGTGGGGCCGCGGCGAAGCAGTTGGTTGATCGCCTCTTGCACTGGCGTGTCTTTCCAGAAGCGCACGTAGTTCCATTGATCGCCTCCGGCGATGAACAGCGCGTCGGCGTTGCGGATGCGTTCGAGGACGAAAGGATCGCGGGCCGCTGCTGCTTCTCTGAACACGATCGTCTCCACCGAATCGAGTTTGGCAAGTTTGTGGAAATAGGGATGGTACGCGTCGGCGCCGGAAGCGCGAAGCACCACCACGTCGCCACCGCCGGAGAGCGAGAGGAACCAGCGGAAAGCATCGTCGCCGGTGTTGCCGCCTCCGGCTAGCAAGTATCCGGGTGCAGTCTTGGGATGGACGTCGCGGGCGTCACCGCTGAGAAAGTATTGGTACGCGCTGGAGCTCTGAGCGAAGGCGAGAGGCGAAAGCAGGAGAAGCAGGCAGAGCATCGTCGGCACATTCTCGCACGAGGCGCGAGGCTGTTGGTACATTGAAACTGAGGGCAAACCGTTTTATGTTGCGTCCGAAGATCCTTCTCAGAGGAGCGCTGGGGTTCCTCGCCGCCTCAATCGTCTGCGCGCAGACGGCTCCTCCTCCTCCACGCCAGGCAGCGAAGCCATCCATCGATTTTCAGCGTCAGATTCGTCCGATTCTTTCGGACTCGTGCTTCCAGTGCCATGGGCCGGACAAATCGACCCGCATGTTCGATCTGCGCCTCGATACCAAAGAAGGCGCGTTTGCCGCGCGCAAAGCGGGAGCCGTGATTGTACCTGGCAACGCCAAGGCCAGCTTGCTTTATCAGCGCATCACCGCCGATCAACCGGCGCGATTGATGCCGCCGGCGCACAGCAAGAAGGCGCTTACCGACGGGCAAAAAGATTTGCTGAAGCGATGGATCGACGAGGGTGCGC
>JAYTKJ010000855.1:0-4592 GCA_043730365.1 Acidobacteriota bacterium
GAGGGTAGCCCCCTTCTTCGCTTCAATGTCTTGTCGAGATCCTATTGGCCGGTTTTCAGCCGTCCCTCATTGGCCGGTTTTGGCCGTCCCCCGAGGCCGAACCGTGTTTGGGTGGCAGGATACGCCAACGAAGTGCCCGGCTACATCGCATCAGATTTTTATTTGTTGGAACCGAACAACTCTATGGGAGCTGCTTATGAATCGGGCTGGTCTCGCAGCAACCTGCTCCAGGAGAAGGTTGCGGACGCGAGCCAGATCTATTACGGCAACCCTGCCAGGCTGAGGCCGAAAATCGGCAACGTGGACGGAACCGAACAACTTCTGTTCAACCAGGTAGAACTTCTGCTCAACCGGGTAGGCGGAGCGCTGAAGCCGCAGATCACTCCAGTTCTCGCGGCAGGAGGCTCTGTGGCTTGGGCGATTCTGCCAGCGTCTTCTGATGGGATCAACTTCCAAATCAGCCGGTTTGACACAGCGGCCGGCAAATTTGTTGACATGGCGGGCTCATCCGGTACCGGTTTGAGCGTTGACGCTGCGGGGAACGCCTGGGCCATCACAGCCAACGGCGGAGTGTTTCAGTGGGATGGAACAAGGTTCGTATCAAGACCAGGACAATTGCGGCAGATCGGGGTGCGGCCGACGGTCCCTGCCGCGGGTGACACGACGCTGGGGATCTGGGGTATTGGTTGGACGACGACCCAGGGCACGGACTACTGGGTGCACGAATGGAACGGGGCAGACTGGAAGCCGCATAACACCTCCGATCCGAACGCAGTGGGCATTAAAGTCGTGATGAACGGCACAGACCCTTGGCTGCTGCAATCGAACGGAGTGATCCGGCGAAGGTCAGCGTCAGGCAACTTCGACACGCTCGTCAGCCGCAAGGTCAACGGCGGTGCAGAGCAGGCGATCTTCGACCTGGCATGCGGACCGAAGACTTGTTGGGCGATCGGATCGACGCCGAGCAACGTAGGCAACTTCTATGTTTTGCAGTGGAACGGCAGCGGATGGAGTACGGTGGCAGGGGAAGGGGTAGCCATCACGGTGGACGGCAACGATGCGCCCTGGGTGGTGACTGCGGCGAACGCAATCTGGAAGGGGGACTTGTCAGGAGGCGTCTGGAAGCAAATCAGGTAGTGGACGAGAGCTGGCGGCGTACCACCATGTGGTTGGTGCGCCCTTGCCAGAAGTTCGCCGAGACAGCGCTCTTCCGACGAATTACCGGGGTAGATCTGCATTGGAGTGACGTTTTCAAGGTTGCGGCTATAAGAGAGCGTTTCCTTCCCCTTCTGTTCCCGCCGACGCCGGCGTGCTGCTATTTAAGGAAATCACGCAAGACGGACACGCTTCGGGCCGGCGGGCCGCGCCCCGCACGCGGCTGCGAGGCGTTCAAACTCCAAAGGAACGCTTGACTCCGCGTATCGATACCCTAGCGAGTACTAATTCGTTTGGCTACGCCTAGACCTACTACTACTGGGTCATAAAGATACGAGCTTTTAAAGGGACTACCAGGGGAGTATTCTGAATCGGGAGATATGACTCCGCAGTTCGTTAGAACGCAGTCGTTGGATGAGATATATGTTTTGCTGCGCACCGCAGCGGCTCGCAAACAGCCGGTAGCAGCGATGTAAGTGAGGGCGATTTCTGAGCGATGCCGGGTTGACTCCGGAGGAGTGCTACCGGTTCTGCTTGATCTCGCCGGTTTCGGTGCAGGTGATGGGGATCAATACGATGGCTCAGCTGCGGCAGGACATCAGGGTCGTGCGCGAGTTTGTGCCGATGACTGCGGCAGAGATGGACAGTGCCTTGGTTTTGCGGTCGCCCGGCACCCTACCATAGCAGCTTGAGGCCGAACTGAAGCTGACGGGCCGACTGTTTGCGATCCGGAAAGCCGCCGGTGGGTAGGAACTCTCCACTCATCTTGGCCATCGGCCCGAAACCATTCCCCGTGCTGAGCGCAACCCACACCCCGTCGGTGGAGAAGCCCACCAGGTCGGCCTTGCCATCTCCGTTCGCGTCGCCCACGAAGCGTGGTTTCTGGTTCTGACTCGTCCAACCCAGCGCGGTGCTGAACTCGGAAGTCCATCGGGCCGGAGCGGAGAACGCCTTTCCGGTACTGAGCGAGACGTACACGCCGTCATTGGCGAAGCCGATGATGTCGGCCCGCCCATCGCCGTTCACATCGGCGGCGTAGCGCGGGAACTTATCCGAGTCGGTCCAGTTACCGGCATTGACAGCATAGCCGCTCAGCCACTTCGTCGGCCGCGACGGAACCCACGTGGAGCCGAATAAGGAAACCCAGACGCCGTCGCTGGCAAAGCCTATGATGTCCCGCTTGCCATCGCCATTGACATCGGCGAACAGGCGGGGAAAGACGTTGTTGCTGCTCCAGCCTCTGTTTTGAGAGAACTCGGACTTGAGGATCAGGTCCTGTGCGGAGGCCGCCAAACAGAGCGTGGCAGTGAGCGTAATGAATCGAGTACGTTGAGCCATGAAAAATGCCTTTTCTGAGGAGTAGGAGTATTCGCCGGTCCTCGGATATTCAATGGCTTTTAGGAAATGTCCAAATGACATTAACGTTTATAAATGTTGGATGAGGGCAATCTGCCCCGGCGCGACGACGGCGCCAGTTGCAGTTCTACACCCTCCAGGCGCCGCCCTTGGTCATCGCGGAGCCGGCATAGGCCGCTAACCTTTTTGCGCGGGCCGTACGCCTCCCATACCGACACCATTGCTCCCCGGTCATCGGGGTTGTTCGTTACGTTCCCGGCCCTCGCCGCACTACAGTAAGTCACCCAGGTAGCGCGGGTATAATTAAAGACGCGCCGAACCATGCAGGATAAGCTCTGGAAAGCTGCTTTCAACATCCTGGAGAAGGTGCAGCACTTACCGCTTGCTGACCGCCAGGCCGTCGTCGAGGCGGAAACCTCCGACCCGCAGGTCATCGACATGGTGGCCGAACTCCTTCAGGAAGCGGAGCGAGACACCCCGCCCGAAGCCGGCCCGCCGCAACCGGGCGAACGGTTCGGACGCTACCGCATCGACGCACTGCTGGGTAAAGGCGGTTCGGGCGAAGTCTTCTCGGCGCGCGATCTTGAGCTGGACCGTCCGGTGGCGTTGAAGTTTCTAGCCAGCCATTTGTTGGTGCAGGGCGCCAAGGCAACGGAGAATTTGATCCGGGAGGCCAAGGCCGCCTCAGCGCTGAATCACCCCAACATCATCACGGTCTATGACGTCGCCAGGGAGAGCGAAACGGAGCGCATCGCCATCGCCATGGAACTGGTTGACGGCGTGGGGCTGCGCGCCCACTGCACGCCGGGTTCCCCCCAGCCCATCGAAAGAGTGATCCGCTGGGGCCGGCAGATCGCTTCGGTGCTGACAGCGGCCCACGCCCAACAGATCGTTCACCGCGACATCAAACCGGAGAACGTCATCGTCAGGAACGCGGATGACAACATCAAAGTCCTGGACTTCGGTCTTGCCAAACGCGTCGTCGTAGGGCGGGAATCGAGCCATTCGCTCTCACCTGGCGGCACGATTGCCTATTACTCGCCCGAACAGGTCGCAGGTCAAAAGCCCACGGCGGCCAGCGACGTGTTCGCGCTCGGAGTCTTGCTCTACGAGCTCGTGACCGGAAGGCACCCTTTTCCCGGCGACACCCCTCTCGATAAACTTTACGCCATCGCGCATCAGGAGCCCCTCCCCGCGTCCGCCGCCCTCGGCGTCGACAAACTGCTGGCCGGAATGCTCGCCAAAGATCCGGCCGCTCGTCCCGCCGCGGCGGCCGCGGAGCAGGTACTCGCCAAGATCGCCACTCAGCCTTCGCCAGCATCGCGGGGGCGCCGAATAACCATCGCCGCTGCTGCTGGTGTAGTGCTGGCCCTCGGCGGTTACTTCGGTATGTCCCGGTTTGGTGGCGCGGACCGTCAGTCCAAGGTTGATTCCGTGGCGGTGCTACCCTTCCGCGTCGTGGATCCATCCATGGACTACCTCAGCGATGGACTCCGCCATGAAATCGCGCTCGGACTGGCCCAAACGCCGGGGCTCCGCGTGGCTGGATACACCAAGGCGGCCGGTTCGCATGCCGATCCCAAGCAAGCAGGTATGGAACTCGGCGTCGCCGCCGTGGTGACAGGCGCGATCGGCCGTACCGGCAAGACGGTGCTGCTCGATCTCGAATTGCTGGACGCACGGAGCGGCGCGCAGCTATGGTCCGGGCAATTTGAACAACAGGACGCGGGCATCGCCACATTTCCCAGCGCGGTGGCCGGGCGCATCGCGGCCAAGCTCGGCTCCCGCGTGGTGGCCCCGTCGCGGCTGGCCGGTGCTGTTCGCAACCCGGATGCCTACGAGGCCTACCTGCGAGCCCGCTATCACTACAACAAGCGCACCAAGCAAGACATGGCGCTCGCCTCCAGCCATTGCGAACGCGCCGTGCAGCTTGATCCTAAGTTCGCCGAGGCTTGGTCGCTGCTGGCCGCCAGCCAAGGCTTCACTCCCGGCATGTACAATTCGCTTTCGCCGCAGCAACTGTATGCCAAGATGCAAGCGGCGATCGCCAAGGCGATCGAGATCGATCCGGACCTGCCGGA
>JAYTKJ010000856.1:0-4456 GCA_043730365.1 Acidobacteriota bacterium
CATTTCAAACGACGGTTTGTCCGATGCCTCCTGGGCGGGAGATTTGTAGCCGGGGTCAAGATAGTCGTCAAAGTAGCTGCCGAAATCGATCTCGTCGAAGGGATCGGCGGGTTTGTCGGCTTCGAGGGGCTCCGGCTGGGTTTCGGTGGCCGTTGAACTGGACAGGGTCGAACTGCCGATGGCCGCTGCCTCGTCGCCAAATTCCTCGGCGGCACTGGGCTCGGCGGAGCGCGCCATATCGAGGAACGTCTGGTCAGATGGTTCGGGGCCGCGTTCTCCATCGGCCTCCAGCAACGGCTGGAGCTCTTCAGGAGTGAGTTCCTCCCCGCCGTCAGCGGACTCTTCCAGGACCGGGTTTTCGGCTATTTCCTGGGCGATCATCTCCTTCAACTCCAGACGTGTCATCTGGAGCACGGTGACCATCTGGACGAGGCCCGGCGTCAAGGTCTGCTTTTGAGAGACCTTGAGCTGAAGGCGTTGGGACAGCAAACTCATCTCCCTTTATTATAAGGAGATGCGTCGCGACCTGAACACGGAAGAATGTTCCGGTGCGACGACTCATTCGCGGGTAGGCCGCCGAGAGCCCTACCGGGCTATCGCCCCGCCGTCGACGATGTGCGCTTGGCCGGTGACGTAGCTGGAGTCGTCCGAGGCGAGGAAGATCCCCATCTCGGCTACCTCAGCTGCCTGACCTATCGGTCCGAGGCGAACCTGCAATACTCGACTTCAGCCGATGATATACGACGCGACGCTCAAGAAGCTATTTCAGCAACCGCCGAACCGGTTGCTTTCGTACGCGCTCGGCCAGGATGTCGTGGTGGAACGTATTCTGCCCACCGACCTGATCACGGTCGAGAATCTGCACCCGGACCTGCTGTTTGAAACCACCGAGGGAACGCTGATCCATGCTGAACTCCATGGCTACGGCATGGAGAAGTTTGCCGTCCGGAACCTCATTTACCTTGGCTTGCTGATTCGCGACTACGACCGGTTGCCGGTGCAGATCGTGTTCTGGATCGGCCCCGGCAAAGTGGGCGTAACCGGCGGATTGGACTTCCCGCCGGCGTTGACTTACCACTACCGTGTGATCGATGTGCGGGAGATCGACGCCGAATTGTTGATCGATTCGGAGAGAGTGGAGGAGTCGATCTTCGCTATCCTGTGCAAGCTGTCCGACCAGCGCAAGGCCGTAGCGAGAATCCTGCGGCAGATCAGCCGCCTGCCTATCGAGCGGCAGCGGGAAGCCATTGCGCAGCTTTTGATATTATCGGGATTACGGGGGCTGAAGGCCCTGGTGAAGGATGAGGTGAAGAGGATGCCAGCCAGAATCGACATTCACGAGAATGAATTCCTGGAAGAGATCTGGCAGGGGGGCCGCCAGGAAGGCGGTTTGAGCACGGCCCGCGAGATGTTGCTCGGGCTACTCGACGAGAAATTCGGCCCGGTCCCGGCCAGGACCCGGCAGCGCATTGAGGCCGCCGATCTCCCGGCTCTCCAGCTTTGGTGCCGACGCGCGATCAAGACCGCTAGGCTCGACGACGTCTTCGCGTAGCCCGCCGCCGGGCTCACCCGGCCAGCGCGACGCCGCGGCGAGAATCCTGCGGCAGTTTTGCCGGCTACTTACCCCGTCGAGCAGCAGCGTGAAGCCATTGCCGCAGCTTTTTGACATTCCCGGGATTGCGGCCGGCTGAAGGCCTAGCTCGCCGCCGAGTTCACCCGGCCAGCGGCGACCTATCAACCGTTCAGGCTTGGATGACTTTGAACTGATCGCTTTACTCATAGATGAGCAAGGAACATATTGAGCAGCGGGACAGCAGCTACTACGTTGTTGGCACGTGCGTCTCCCGCTCATTCACGCATTCCGCCGCGGCGAATCTCCTGAAACGATCTGCCAGAATTTCGAGATCCTTCATTCATCTGGAAGAAGTCTATGGCGCGATTGCGTATTACCTCGCGAACCAGGCCGAGCCACTGCCAGTGAGTCTGCGGGAGAGGCTCGCGCGCGCCCGGGTAGTTCCTCCAGCGGCGTTTTCCTGTTCCACAGAGCCTGGACATCGGGGCGGCCATCGAAGAGCTTCTGCCTATTTGGCGGTTTCGGAAGCATTGGAATAAAACAATTGGCGACCGCTCTGAGATCCGCCGCCGAATGTCCCGCGCAGGCCGAAGTCAACCGTCCGCTCTACCGGGCTATCGCTCCGCCATCGACGATGTGGACATGCCCGGTGACGTAGCTGGAGTCGTCCGAGGCGAGGAAGAGCGCCATCCCGGCTACTTCGGCCGGTTGACCCACCCGGGGCAGCGGTTGGTTGGCCTTCAGCTCATTCATGTACTTGTCGTCGTTCCAGAAGAAGCTGGAAAAATCGGTTTGAATCAGGCCCGGGGCGATGGCGTTGACGCGAACGTTGCGGCCGCCAAATTCGATAGCCCAGACCCGCGTCATCATGATGAGCGCCGCTTTGGTGGAGCTGTAAACCAGCCCAAAGGTCTGAGGGCGGAGGCCCGCGATGGAAGCGATATTGATGATGCTGCCCTTGCCGCGCTCCATCATCTTGGGGGCGGTGAGGCGGATGAGGCGCATCGCGGCCAGGACGTTGATCTCGAATGTTTTGAGAATTGCCTCGTCGGTTACCTGGAGAGCGGGCCCTTGGCCGATGTTGGTGGCGCTGTTGTTGACTAGGATATCGGCGGGCCCAAACTCGGCTTCGGTGAGTTGAACCAGGCGCTCAAGTTCCTCGACCTTACCAACGTGACAGGGGACGGCCAGGGTCTTGCCCGGCAGGTCCTTGAACTCGTCAGCCGCCGCGCGCAGGTTGTCGATTTTGCGGCTGGCGATGACGACGTTGGCGCCTTCCTCGGCAAAGCGGCGCGCGATGGCTTTGCCGATGCCGCGCCCACCGCCGGTGATGATGGCTGTGCGTCCTTTGAGTTGCATACGATGTTACTCGCCTCCCTTGGCGCGGTCGTAGTCGGCAAACGTCTTGCCTTCGCGCGCCAGGCGCTCCAGCAGCGGCGCCGGTTTCCAGTGATGGCCGCGCAGGTGATGCCAGTGGGCGATGCGCTCATAGACTTTGCCGAGGCCGGTGAGGTCCGCATACTTCATCGGTCCGCCGCGCCAGGCCGGGAAGCCATAGCCGTTGACGTAGGCCATATCGATGTCGACCGAGCGGATCGCGAAGCCTTCTTCCAGCAACGCCGCGCCCTCGTTGATCAGCGCATAGAGGCAGCGCTCCAGGATTTCGTCACGATTGATGGGGCGTTGGGGAATACCGGCGGCGCGGGCGGCGGTGCGGATGATTTCCTCGGCTACCGGATCCGGCGAGGCGACGCGATTCTCGTCGTACTTGTAGAAGCCGGTCCGCGTTTTCTGGCCATGACGGCCGGCCTCCACCAGTGCGTCCGAAGCCAGCGGGTAGCGCACCCCGGGCAACTCGGTATGCCTGAACTCCTGACGGATGCGGTAGCCGACGTCGAGTCCGGCCAGATCCACCACTGCCAGCGGGCCCATCGCCATTCCCCATTCGTAGAAGGCGGCATCTACATCCTGCGCAGGCGCGCCTTCTTCCACCAGGAAGTTGGCCTCGCGGATGTACTCATGGAACATGCGATTGCCGATAAAGCCGCGGCAATTGCCCGCAAGCACGCCCACTTTCTTCAGGCGCTTGGCCAGTTCCATGGAGGAGACAATCACCTGATCGCTGGTGGCTTTGCCGCGCACGATCTCCAGCAGCCGCATGACGTTGGCAGGGCTGAAGAAATGGTGGCCGATCACCTGCGCGGGCCGCTTGGTGGCCGAAGCGATTTCGTCAATGCTGAGGGTTGAAGTGTTGGAAGCCAGGATGGCCGAGGGCTTGGCGATAGCGTCGATTTCGCCGAAGGTTTTCTTCTTCAGCTCCATGTTTTCAAAGACGGCTTCAACGATGATGTCGGCCTCGGCAAAGCCGTCATAGCCGAGCGTGGGTGAGATCAACGCGAGGCGCTTATCCATGTCGGCCTGCGAGAGACGCCCCTTCTTGACGGTGTTCGCGTAGTTCTTCGTGATGGTGGCCAAGCCGCGGTCCAGCGCTTCCTGCGTGGTCTCCTTGAGGAGCACCGGGATGCCGGCGTTGGCGTAGTTCATGGCAATGCCACCGCCCATGGTGCCCGCGCCAATCACGGCAGCGCGGTTGATCGGGAGCGGCGTGACGTCTTTGGGAATCCCCGGAATCTTGGCCACGATGCGCTCGCCGAAGAAGATGTGGATGAGGGCCTTGGACTGGTCCGAGTGCATGCACTTTTGGAACAGTTCAGCTTCGAGGCGGCAGCCATCCTCGAACGGCAAACTCGCTGCTGCTTCCACGGTTTCAATCGCCGCCAAGGGCGCTTGTTGGCCGCGCATGCGCTTGGCCACATCCTGGCGAAGTTTGGCAATCGCTTCGGGCGCGGGGGTGAGCTTGCCCGCGCGGTCACGCACCTTGGA
>JAYTKJ010000857.1:0-18353 GCA_043730365.1 Acidobacteriota bacterium
CTGACGGCGCTCGTATTCGTCGCCATGATTGAAATGGCGACGGGTAACCACGACATCTTCCGCCCAGCCAAAAGGAAATCCTCAGCGTTCTTCTGCCGGCCGCCAAAGTAGGCCCCCAGAGCGATAGAGCCGCGGAAGTAGATCGCCAGGACCGTCCAGTCCAACGCGCCGAACTGCCCCATCTATTGGCTGTCTTCCTGCCGGAGGGTTCCCCTGTTCAAGTGTTCATCCATGGCATCTCCGATCACACCGACGGCCTCAAGCAGTGCGTCCTTATCAATGGTCAGCGGCGGGACGATCTTAAAGAATCCTCGCCCCGTCAAAAACATCAGCACTCCCCGGCGAACACAGGACATCACGATTTCATCCGCGATCTCACAGAGCGGTGCGCCGCTCACCGGGTCTTGCAAGTGTACTGAATAAAAAAGGCCACGGCCATTGTGCGTCTTTACATATGACCGATGCCTCTCCACCAAGCGGTCCAAAGCCACGCCCAGTTCGTTTCCCAATCGCAATGAGCGTTCCACCAGGTTCTCTCTCTCGACGATGTCCAGGCAGGCCAGAGCGGCGGCGGCGCAAACCGGATTGCCGCCGAACGTACTTGACATCTCACCCGGGGCGGCAAGGTTCATGATCTCCTCCCGCGTCATCACGGCCGACAACGGTAGGGACGAACGGAGGCCCTTCCCGCAGGTAATCAAACCCAGCACAATTCCGTAGTGCTCAAAGGCGAACATCCGGCCTGTCCGGCCGATGCCGCTTTGGATTTCGTCGGCAGTAACAAGGACGCGATTTCTGGCGGCCCAATCCATCAGGCGCGTCATGTAGCCACTTGGATAGAGGGTGGTGGTCCAGCCCGGCATGCACTCGAGAATGATTCCCGCAATGGCTTCGGGCCGAATCTTGCGCGCCGCCAAATCCTCATCGAAGCCCCTCGAATCTGGGCCGCCCGGCAGCGGGAGTTGCCACTGGTAGACACGGTCCCGGCTGATGCCTTCCACGAGCCCCTGGGGGGCCGCCTGCCAATTTGGCCGACATTAGTCCGCCCATGATAGTTCGACTCAATCGAGAGGATTCCCAGTTTGTCCGGGGCGATGATTAGGCCATGCTTGCGCATTAGGCTGAGGGCGCATTCGTTTGCCTCAGTGCCGGCGGAAAATAGAATGGCCTGATTCATTCCTTTCGGGACAATACCCGCGAGGCGCTCGAGCAACTCGCGGCGGGCCCGGGTTGAGAAGGCGTACGAAAAAACCAGCTTCGCGTCCAACTGGCGCCGGATGGCGGCCAGCACATCCGGGTGAGCATGACCAACGTTGGCTACAACGATGCCGCTGCTAAGGTCGATCCATTGATTGCCGTACGGATCCCGCACCAGAAAACCCTCCGCACTGTCGCATAGAATCGGCGGCATCCCCGCCATCGACTGCGGCTCGACATTGCGAAGCCGGAGAATCTCCTCGATCGACTGTGGTGCGGGGATCGCGGTGACGATGCGGCGATAGCGCGTGTTTACCGGCGGCGCCGGCACCGGCGTCAGGTTGCTAACGAGTAGTGACATTTCCGGTTCACCAGTTGTACCAGTTTGAAGGCGTGACATCAAAACACACCGGTGTCGACGTTGAGCGCCCGGTGGAGTACAATCGGGAACCGGTGTAGCCGGTCGAAACCTGCGGCCCCGGGCATTGAGGACAAAGAGGCAATGAGCATTGATTTCCAGAACGTCATTCGACGGCGAGGTTTTCTTCGAGTCCTCGGCGCGGGCGGTGGGCTCGCCTTGATGGAAAACGCGCTGGGCACCGTGGAGTCGCGCCTGGTTCAGGGCCAATTGCAGTCGTGGCGCACTAACCCAAAACTCAAGAACCTGGAAGTTGCGTTTCGTTTTCTCGAAAGAAGCGACCTCAAAGACTTGCCGCTCGGGCGTCACGTGATAGATGACAAGGCCTACGCGATGATCGACAAGTCCGCTTCGCAGCCACCGGAGAAGGTTGAATTTGAGGCACACCGGAAGTACATAGATGTTCACTACATGATTGCCGGACAGGTGACTACCGGCTATGCGCCCATTGAGAGCCTCAAGCTCCACACTCCATACGATGAAAAAGGGGAGGCGGCGATGTACTATGTACCTGCTGTCTACACCAAGGTGAAGCTATACCCCGGGATGTTCGCCGTCTTCTTTCCTGGAGGTGGGCACATGCCGAACTGTCATCTGGATGGCTCTCACGAGCTTCACAAGGTTGTCGTCAAGGTCCGAGCGGATCATCCCTGAGCGCATCGCCAGATTTGGAGAGGGAACCCAAGACATGCCCAATCAACATTACCGCCAGGCTGGCGCCGCAGGGGTCGTGTGTCTCGCGGCCCTGCTGCTGAGCGCATGCAGCGCTACCGACGGTCTCATCGCCACGGTCACCCAACCAATACACCCAGTGCTGATCCGAAACGACCAGAACGCGATGTTGCAGTTGGTGATTGACTCCAAGAGGACTTCGCCCGCCCGGCTCGAATCGCTCGAGTTCTCACTCGAAGGAACGGACGATGTCGCCGATCTTGCGGCGATCGAGGTATTCTCGACGGGCGCTAAACCTGAGTTTGCCGCGGACACACGATTCGGCGAGAGCACAACGCCCTCGGCGAAGGTCTCCTTCCGCGGAGATCAACAGCTTCAGACTGGCGCCAACGTCTTTTGGCTGTCCTGCCGCCTCAAACCGGCCGCAGACTTGTCTCACAAAGTATCGGCGAAGATAACGTCAATCGGCGTCGTGGGCGGAACGCTGGCTGTGGCAGAGCAACCGGCAGCCGTGCCCAGACGAATCGGCATCGCGCTCAGAAAACACAATGACGACAACGTCCATACTTATCGAATCCCGGCGCTGGCAACGGGCCCCAAAGGCACGCTTTTCTCTGTTTATGACATGCGCCGGCGCAAGTCGCGCGACCTGCAGGAGGACATTGATATCGGACTCAGTCGCAGCACGGACGGCGGCAGGAATTGGGAACCGGTTAAAGTCATTATGGATATGGGCGAGTACGGCAAGAAGCCGCAGGAAGAGAACGGTGTCAGTGATCCGGGAATCGTGATAGACCAGAAGACCGGCGAGGTCTTTGTATTTGCCGTCTGGATGTGGGGTAAGCTGGGCAAGCATCAATGGAGTGGAGACGGCTCCGAGGCTGGTTTCGAAATCGGAAAGAGTGCGCAGCTCATGATGGTTCGCTCGAAAGATGACGGAGTAACCTGGACCAAGCCCGAGAATCTGACGCGGAAATTGAAGAAGCCTGAGTGGTGGCTATTGGCGCCGTCGCCGCAACAAGGAATCAATCTTCCCGATGGCACGCTGGTAATGCCGGTGCAGGGACGCGACGAGAAGGGCGTTCCCTTTGCCACGATTATGACCAGCCGCGATCATGGCGTTACGTGGCTGGCCGGCACACCCGCCTTCAGCGGAGGCAACGAGTGTCAAGCCGCGCAGCTCGGCGACGGCTCCATCATGCTAAACATGCGCAACGATCACGAGCGCTTCCGGGCGGTGTTTGTGACGACAGATCTGGGGAAAAGCTGGCAGCCGCATGCAACCAATCGGAACACCTTGATTGAGCCTAATTGCAATGCCAGCCTCCGCCGGATCGACCTCAAGGAGGGCGGCGCCGGAGACCACATCCTCTTGTTCGCGAACCCGCAGTCGCAAAAGAGCCGGACTCACCAGACGATCCAGGTGAGCTTTGACGATGGCCAGACGTGGCCCAAGAAGAATCATCTGCTGCTCGACGAAGGCAAGGGGCGTGGCTATCCGAGTATTTCCCGCATCGACAACCGGCACATTGGAATTGTGTACGAAGGGAGCCGGGCTGACGTGGCGTTCGAGAGGATCTCATTGGATGAACTGCTGCCCAAGTAAGGGTTTGGGAATGACCAGTCGCCGCGCATTTCTGACTGCTACGGCTGGCGCGCTATTGACGGCGCTCCCGGCGAGGGCCGCCGATACAACCGGTGATCACGTGGGCTTTCATCGTCACTGGATGCGCCGGGGCGACGGTAAGGGTGGATGGCTTTCCCACCCGGCCGAAATCCAGTTCCTCCACCGAAAGCCCGGCGCGGGAATAAAGGCTTTCGGGATCGCCCAGATGGACAATGGCGAAGTGATCCTGGCCGCGAGTTGGGACGATGGCACGACGGCGAAAGACAAAGAGAAGCCAGTCATGGCGTTTAGCCGGGACGGCGGAAGAGGATGGAGCGAGTTCCAGTTAGTCGAGAACATGACCGGCCGTCCGGTGATGTTGACTTACGCGGGGAAGGGCCACGTCTGGTTTCAAACCGACATCAACAAGCCCACCAAACAAGTATTCAGCAGCGACTATGGCCGCACATGGGCGGAGCGCCGGGTCATTCAGCCCCCATCGATCGATGGAAGCTTTGGCGGTATGGACGGGGCTTTCGGCAGTGAAGGCAATGCCTTGGTGGAGCTGGGCCCGGATGGAACGGCCAGGCGGATCGGCGTCATTGGCTACACGTACAAGAAAGGCACCAAGTTTCCAGACGATCCCGCTATCGGCATGCTCCGCTGGTCCGCTGACGGCGGACGCACATGGTCAAAGGAAACGATCCCCAAGGCTTGGTTCTGGCAAGACGAGTACAAGGGCAAGACCTATACACGTGGCGTCAGTGAGGGCTCGCTGGTTCGAGCGTCCAACGGCTGGTTGGTGGCGGCCCTACGGACCGACATGCCGTACCGCTTCGTGGAACTTCACAACGACAATCTCGAAGGCATTGCCATCTCGATTTCCAAGGATGACGGCGTCACGTGGTCTCCGCTCAACGTTCTCTATCAGGGGGGCCGGATGCATGCGAACCTCCTACGCATGCCCAACGGGCATCTGGTGATGACCTACATCGTGCGGCAGGACTACGAAGGGATCCAGCGGGTGAGCTACCGCCGCGGTTGTGAGGCGTTGATTAGCCGTGACCATGGGCTCACCTGGAATCTCAAGGACAAATATGTGCTGGACGAGTTCGAATACTCCGATGGAACTCCCTTGAGCCTGGCGTGCGGCCATCTGTCTTCGACACTACTGACTGACGGCCATATCCTCACCACGTACAGCAACTACGTTGCGCAGGCGGCCGTGGTCATTCGGTGGAAGCCGCTTTAGAAATAGACCTTCAGGCCGAACTGGATGATTCGCATCGACTGCCGCAGCGAGCGAATCTCGCCCATCCGCAAGGCGTCAGGTATGACGGAGTCTTGCGTGGCCCAGCCAATGCCGTTCGGCTGGCCGAACTGCGGAGTGTTGAGGGTATTGAACAGCTCAGCCCGGAACTGCAGTCGGCCCGCCTCACCCAACCCGGTGAGCTTCCAGTTCTTGTAAAGGGACAGATCGAAATTCTGTGCGCCAGGCGTGTTGAGAATGCCGTCTCCGGCGTTACCGTAGTGGCACAACTCCGGTCTGCGCGGGATGTTGCATTCCGTGCGGGAAAAAGCCGTCGGGTCAAACCATTTCTGGCGGGTGGCCTCGGATCCAAGGCGTCCGTCAGCGATGCGGTCCGGCCGTGACTCACCCGAGTTATTCAAGTTTCCTCCGTTCAGGTTAAACGGAAAGCCTGTTCGAAACGTCACGATGCCGTTGGCCTGCCATCCGGCCAGCAACACTCCGGCGGGGCCTCTGAAGCGATTGAGGAAGGGCATCTCATAAACAAAGTTGATGACGGCGTTGTGAGTGACGTCAAAACCAAAACGCGCCCTCGAGAGCCGGCGGTTGCGCGGATCCTGGTAGCCGCCTGGAACGCCGGCGCCGCTCTCGTTGCGGCCGTAGCCTTCGCCAAGGGCTTTTGAATAGGTGTAGGAGAGGCCCATCGTCAGGCCGGACGAAGATCTTTTCTCGACGCTCGTCTGGAGTCCATGATAGAAGCCGTTGGCGTAGGAATCCAAGTAGCGTATGTTGCCGAGGCCCTGCGCTTCCTCGCCTTGGCCGCGGCTCACGTAAGCCTGCCAGGGGCGGCGGCGATTGAAGTCGGTGTCCGGTGATGGGTCAGGAGAATTGAAGTTACCAATCGACGTTTCGAGGTGTGAAGTCTTGCTACCCACGTACCCAATAGTAAGTTGAGTCTTCCACGGCAGCAGGCGCTGCACGTCAAAGCTCCACTGGACGTGCGAGGTGGTCCTGTTGTCCGGCGGCATGAGACTCAGATTGGTGCGCGCTGGCCCGGTGCCTGCGCCCGGAAAGAGGCTATCGAGCGTGAGGATCGGGGTACCGGGCCGGAATCGCCGTGTCTGAATGTTGTAGGATTGGCCCCCGTAAGTCAAGGGAATGTTCTGGGCGGCATCGGTCACCTGATTGAACCCGAACGTGCCGGACTTAGGCGGCATCAGAATCAGGATCGAAAAGTTATTGATCTGTTGCGCATTCGCAAACCAGCCAAAGCCGGAGCGAACAACCCACTTCTCGGTGGCGCGGTAGGCCAGCCCGATGCGCGGCATGAAGAATCGGTTGGGCTCGGTGTAGAAAACAAAGTCCTTGGCGCCGGGCTCCGGAATGAGCGTCGGCAAAGTGCGGCCGTCAGTGGCCTTAGAGAGAATGTCGAGCCGCAGGGACCGCCATCCGCCCAACCGGTCCACAGGCGCCGAGAAGCGGTCCCACCGCAATCCGAGGTTGACGGTGAGTTTGCGGGTCGCCTTCCAGTCGTCGAGAAAATAGGCGCTGTACCGATTTTGCCGGGCGTTCATGGTGGCGGCTCCCTCGCCGGTAGTGGAACTGGACGGGAATCCCATCAGCCAGCCAGCCAGTACATAGCCGCCCTCGCAGCAGCCCACCGAACCGCGCTTGGTGTTGCCGCCAGCCCGGTCCAGCGCGACTTTCCGGTACTCCACTCCCATTTTGAAATTGTGGCTGCGACGAGCCACCGAAATATTGTCGGAGAACTGGTGAACGGTGTTGAAGTCGAACCCATTGCCCAAGTCACGGTCTCCGCCAATCAGAGTGGACGGGATGCCGGTTTCAAACGGCGTGAGCTTCCGGTTGCCGTCGGTCGCCACCCGGTATTGCCCAATCCCCAGCGCGTCGAGATCGAAGGTGGTGTTGGTGCGCGGGTTCCGGAATTCGTCATCCGCCTTGTTGAGGCCGTAGCGAAACTCGTTCAGCGTCGCCGGCGTGAAAATATGCACGTGCTGCACGGCAATATTGGCGGCGCGCGAATCGGTGAAGGTGGGGAAATTGGGATTCAAGGCGCGGTTGGTGTAACTCGAACGATCCGCGGCGTAGCGGACGAACATTTTATCCTTGTCGCTGAATTGATGATCGATTCGGACGAAAAACTGATTTCCCGCGATGACGTTGGGTACGGATCCGCGCGCGTTAACATCAAGAGGATCGGCAGGCTGGAACATGGGCAGCGGCTGAAACGTGTTGACGAAGTTCTGGGCGTTCTTGTTGATACGCGATGCCGGAATGATGTTGGTAATGTTGCCGGCTATGTCGCGGAAAGGCTCGCCCGTCAGGGGATCGTAAATGATCGCGGGCGCGCGGACCGGGCGTCCATTGACGACCGGCGGCGTCAACAGTGAAGAAAAATCGCCGCGCCGGAAAGCTTCCGGAAACCAGAAGGCCTCCTGCACCGATTCCTGCGTTTCCTTGCGGCCCTCAAAATTGAAACTCCAGAAAGTGCGGTTGCGGCCATCGTAGACTCTCGGCAAGTAGACCGGCCCGCTGACGAACGCGCCGTACTGATTGCGACGCAAGCGATTCTTGGGCGCCAGCCTCGCGTTGGCGGGAAGCTGAAAATTGAGAAAGTAATCGCTGGCGTCGAAAGCGTCGTTGCGGAGGAATTCGTAGAGCGTCCCGCGGAAGCGATTCGTGCCGGATTTGAGTGCGATCTGAATGATCGCGCCGTTGTTCTGGCCGTACTCGGCCGAGTAAGAAGAGGTCTGCACCTTGAACTCCTCGATGGCATCGATCGAGGGCGAGAACACCATGGTGTTGATGCGCGGCTCGGTGGCGATAACTCCATCGAGAGTAATCTGCTGGTTCACTTCGCGCTGCCCGTTCGCGCTGATAGCCACGATGGAGCCGGGGATCGGGAACGATCCGGCGCCCGAGCCATCCAATCCCATGCGGACTCCGTATTGAACGCCCGGTGTGAGCACCGCGAGCGAAGCAATGTTGCGCCCATTCAAAGGCAGTTCGACGACGCGCTTGTTGTCTATCACCGAGCCCACGGCGGCGTCCTCGGTTTTGAGAGTGAAGGCGTTGGCCACTACTTCAATGGTTTCGGTGGTCTGCCCAACTTGCATGTGAAAGTCGACACGCGCTTTCTGCTGCAGTTGGATGAGAATGCCCTTCTGCTCCTCCGTCTTGAATCCGGCCGCGCGCGCGGTGACCGTGTACTCGCCGATTTCGATCAAAGGGAATGAATAGTCTCCACTCAGAGTGGCGACGGTTTCCCGTTTTTGACCGGTGGCCAAGCGCCGTAGCGTCACCTGTGCGCCTGCTATCGAGGCTCCGCTAGGGTCTGTGATCGTGCCGACGATTTCGGTCGATGTGGTTTGAGCATGGAGGCCGGCGGCCAAAAGGAATACAATCCCAAGAGACCTACCAAGCCAAATTTTCATGAACAGACTCTATCACACTCTCTTTCTGACGCTACTGATTCAGACTCCGGCTGCCTGGGCCCAGCAGTACGACCTCCTACTGAAGGGTGGCCATGTCATCGATCCAGCCAACGGCATTGACCGCTTGATGGACGTGGCGGTAACGGGCGGTAAGATCACCGCGGTCCGAGATCGCATTGAGGAGCGCGACGCCCGGCAATTAGTCGCCGTCGCGGGCCGCTATGTTATACCCGGCTTGATCGATCTTCATACACACGTGTTCATCACGGGAAGGTCTGCCACCGTTCTACCCGATGACGCGGTGCTGCCGCATGGCACGACGACGGTCGTCGATGCGGGCGTGTCCGGATGGAAGAATTTCGACGCGTTCAAATCGACGGTGATCGATCGGGCACAAGTCCGCGTGCTGGCCTTGCTCAACATAGTGGGCGGTGGCATGAACGACGATATTCGCAAAGAGGACCTCGTCGAAGACATGGAGCCTGAGAAGACGGCGGCTAAGGTCAAGCAGCATCCTGGACTGTTGGTGGGCGTGAAGACCGCGCATTACGGCGGGTTCGGCTTTGTGGCGGTCGAGCGGGCGATTCGCGCAGGCACCATCGCCAATGTGCCCGTGATGTTGGACAGCAGCGTGTTCAGCACCAGCGGCCGCAACACGGCGGACAAGGTCCTGAAGCATATGCGGCCTGGAGACCTGCACACGCACACCTACAACGACCATCAGCTCGAGCTGATCAACCGCTTCAACGGCAAGGTTCAGCCTTGGATGTGGGAAGCTCGGAAGCGAGGCGTGCTGTTCGATCTGGGGCACGGCGGCGGCAGTTTCCTCTGGCCGATCGCGCACGCAGCCATCTCGCAAGGCTTTCCGCCGGACACAATTAGTACGGACCTCCATACGGGTAGCATTCTCATGCTGCAGGTGAACATGCTGAACGCGATGTCGAAATTGATGAATCTGGGCATGCCTCTGCGCGAAGCCATCGAGAGGTCAACCGTGAACCCCGCGAAAGCCATACGGAAGTTTCCAGAACTCGGTACGCTGTCGGCGGGCGCGGGCGCGGACATTGCCGTGATTGAGGAGCAGTCTGGCGTCTTCGCCTACATCGACTCGCTGCACAAGAAGCTGACGGGCACCAAGCGGGTAGCGGGTGTAATGACGATTCGCGCGGGACAGGTGGTCTACGATCGCGATGGCCTGGCGCTGGCTCCGGCGGGAAACACGCCCTGGCTGGCTGCGCTGCCGCAATCGCCGCCACCCGCCTCGCGGCCCGAGGAGCCCGGCGAGATCTATGACTTACTGCTGAAGGGAGGAGAGGTGATCGACCCGGCGAGTAAGCGGTTCGGCAAGTTCTCGATCGCCATCAGCGGAAAGACGATCCGCAAGATCGCGCCTTCGATTGCGTCGTCGCGAGCGCGGCTAACGGTTGACCTCGAGGGCTACTATGTTACGCCGGGTTTGGTTGATTCCGGATTCGACGCGGCGTTCGTCGATTCGCCGTCAGGGATTCAGCCGGACCATCATTCTCTGCCGGGAGGAGTCACCACGGTTGTAACTCGCAGTGCTTCGGCCGCAGATATTCGCAGGTCTCGCGTGCACGTCATCCTGTCCGCGCTTGAAGTACCGGCGCAGGCATTGACTAGTGGGCTCAATCGCACTACCGTGCTTCAGGGAGCGAGTCTTCCCGCCACGATGACGCTGCTTTTGAATCAAGGCGTACCGCTGGACCAACTGGTGGACCGGGCGACGCGCTTGCCGGCGGCGGCCCTAGCCCGGCCCGATCTCGGGACGTTGCGCGAGGGAGGGCCCGCTGACATCGCAGTGTTCGCCGTTCGGCAAGGAGAGGGATTCCTTCCCGGGCCAGACGGGAAACGTCACCTGATCAGGGCCCGAGTGGAAGGAGTGCTGACAGTGCTTGGGGGCGAGGTTGTGTGGGACCTTCATGGTCTCTCCATGCGCGAGTGGACGCAGGCTGGCGGGTACTGGTCCTTCCGTTGAATTGCATACGGTGTCATAAGATATCTATGATGAATTCACGCCGCCAGTTTCTTTTGCATGCCGCTGCTCCGCTGGCCATGGGCATAGGAGGCGCCGCCCAGTCTGGCTCGCCCAAACGCATCGCCGCCATCATCACCGAATATCGCCCGGTGTCCCACGCTGACGTCATCGTGGGCAAATACTTTGACGGCTTCCTGCAAGATGGTAAATCACCCGGACCGCGTTCCAAGATCGCCTCGATGTACACGGCACAGACTCCCAAGAACGACATGAGCCGCGAACTTTCGCGCAAACACGGCGTGCCCATCTTTCCGAACATCTGGCAGGCATTGACCCTCGGCGGCTCGCATCTGGCCGTAGACGGAGTGCTACTGATCGGCGAACACGGCGACTATCCATGGAACGAGAAGGGGCAGCATCTCTATCCACGCTACGAACTGTTTCTCGAAATCTCAGATGTCTTCCGGGCTTTGGGGCAAAGCGCGCCAGTGTTCAACGACAAGCATCTCTCCTACAACTGGTGGAAGGCGCAGCGGATGGTGGCGATCTCGCGGGAGCTGAAGTTTCCCCTGATGGCAGGCTCCTCCATCCCGGTCGCGTATCGGCCTGAAGGCGTTGAGCTGGAGTTTGGCGCGCGCGCTCGCCACGCTGTCTCGATCTTTTACGGCGACCCGGATGCCTATGGCTTTCATCTGATCGAAGGGCTCCAGTGCATGGTGGAGCGGCGGCAAGGCGGCGAAACCGGAGTGAAGACCGTTCAGTATCTGGAGAAACAGGCCATGTGGGAGTGGGTGTCGCAAACACCGTGGGCCGCGAGGCTGCTGGACTCCGCGCTAGCCAAAGGCGTCACCCGGAAGCCGGGCAACATGCGAGAGCTCGGCAAAGAAGACTACGTGTATATCATCGACTACCGCGATGGCTTGCAGGCTGCGGCGTTCATGATGAACGGTGTGGCGCAGGACGCCTGCACGGCGGTAGAGGTGGAAGGACGAGCCGAGCCCGTCTCAACGCTGATGTGGCTCCAGGAGGGCCGCCCCTTCCAACACTTTGGCTTTCTAGTACAGGCAGTTGAGAAAATGTTTGAAACAGGCAAGCCAACTTATCCGGTGGAGCGCACGCTGCTCACCAGCGGCATGCTGGAGGCGATTCTCGACTCGCGGGCCGCTGGACACAAGCGCCTGGAGACGCCGCATCTTGGCGTCCGCTACCTGGCGCCGCGGCAAGGTTTCTTCGGCAGAGAGAAGCTTTAGAACGTAGGTGCGACGCGGCGCTTGGTCGCCTGTTCGAAAGCGTAGCCCAACTCGATCAGACGTGGCTCGGCGCACGCCATCGCGGTGAAGCTGACCCCGAAGGGCGCAGGCTTGGGCAGGAAGCCAGCCGGGAAATCCGGCGAGTCGTTGGGCACGGTGCCGAACGGCACGATGATGGTGGGATAGCCGGGCTTGGCGGCAATCGAGGCGCCGCTCGCGCCGGGAAACAACAGCGCATCCAAGCGATGTTGGTTCATCGCCGAGTCTATTCCCCGAGTGGCCGAGAGTTCCAAGTCCTTGGCGCGATCGCGTTGGTAACGGGCGCGATCGGCCTCCAAATCCATCTCATCGGAAATATCGAGTTGAGATTGCCCGTAGCGAATCGCCCCGGCACGCTGATGCGCCAGATTGAACTCGCGCAGCGCGGTCAAAGACTTCACAGGCGCGGCCGGGCCCAGGCTGGCAAGCCACAAATTGAAGTCGCGCTTCATGCCGTACTTGAAGACTACCGAGCAGTGCTCGTCTTTTCCTTTGACGGCGCCCGCGCCGGAGCAGGTGTTCCATTGTTGGAACTCGCCCGAGACGACGCTCGGGATGTCGGCCGGGTCGACGATCACGGCACCCGCCCGCCGCAACGCTTCGATCGCCTCCTCCATCACGGTCTTCTGCGCGGGAGTGAGGCCACCCTTGCCGTTCAAGGCATCGAAGAAGAAGGCCCTGGGAATGCCGATGCGGGCTCCCTGCAATCCACCACGCTTGAGAAATTTTGTATAGTCGCGGCCGGGCGGCGGCGGGCACCGGTTGGTGGCCGGATCATGCGGATCAGACGCGGCGCCTTCCAACGCTCCCAGCAGGATCGCGGCGTCGGACACGGTTCGAGCCATCGGCCCAGGCGTGTCTTGATCTGCGGTAATCGGAATCACGCCGTAACGGCTGATCCGGCCGAGAGTTGGCTTGATGCCCACTAGCATGTTCTGATTTGACGGACTGAGAATCGAACCCGATGTCTCGGTGCCCACATTGGCTGCCCAAAAGCTGGCAGCGGTTCCCACACCGGAACTGGACCCACTCGGCGTAAGTACGGGCCGCCCGTCGAAAGTGGCCTCGCGCGGATCCCGGCGCGGGTCGTATGGATTGAACGCAAAGCCGGCCATCGCGTTGTAGTTGCCAGGCATCGGAGTAGGCCCGCCGGCCACCCAGTTGGCGAGTTCGGTAAGCCCGGTCTTGGCGATGATCACGGCGCCGGCTTCGCGCAAGTTTTTCACCAGCGTCGCTTCATAGGGCGGCACGAGGCCGTCGAACGCCAGCGCGCCACCGGTGGTCGGCATGTTGGTCGTGTGAATGTTGTCCTTGAGTGCGATCGGGATCCCGAATAGAGGCCCGCGCCGGCGATTTTGCGCCCGTTGGCGGTCGCGTTCGGCCGCATCTTCGAGCGCGCGAGGATTAGTGGTGATCACCGCGTTCAATCGATCCTCATGAAGGGCGATGCGGATCAGATATTGCTGCGTCAGCGCCTGTGAGGTCAGCTTGCCGCGTCGCATCGCCATCTGCAGATCCGCGATGGTAGCTTCTGCCACCGGTAGCGGCGGCTTTTGCGCGGAGGCCAAGGCGGTGAGTACGAATGCGAGACCGGCCTTCTTCATTACGGTATTGTAACCGCGCCGTTACCGACCACGCGAAACCGTGGTAGTTTACGCTATGCCATTATTTTCGCCCGCGACTCGCCCTACAGTGTTCGACCGCCGAGCCGTGGTTAAAACCTTGGTCGGCGCAGCGGCAAGCAGCGCGCTGGCGGCTGGGGCACCGGCCGACGCGCCATCCAGACTGGTGGCTTGGATGTATATGATCTATCCGCTTGAGCAGTGGCTCACCGACTACGAGCGGACCCTCGACGCGTGGGAGTCAGGTGGCGTCCGAGGTATCGTGATCGGCCCGCTGCGCTTTTGGGACGGCACTCCAACTTTTGACTTCACCTATGCCCGGCGAGGCGCTCAAATCCAGGCATTCGCGCCAGACCCGGCCATCTACCGGAGATTCGGCGTAGATCCGCCGGAGAACGTGCGGCTGGATGGAGCCAAGGAAAAGCAGCTGCAAGGGCTGCTGGATGCGGTTGCCAAGCGCAAGTGGGAAATCATGCTGTTCGGCCCCGCCCATCACGGCCGGCGTAAGTCATTCGAGCAGGACCCGTTCGGCGCGCTATCGTTAGCCGCCGGCGTTGAGGATACGCTCCGCGCTCTGCCGCAAGCGAACGGTGTGATCATCGACGGCGCCGGCGAACATCACTACGAGTTGGATTTCCATCATGGTGGCGAGCTGTTTGAAATTCGGAACGACCAGCGAACTCTGTACGCGCACCTTGGCTTCGACGCCGGCAAGATGGATCGCGGCGCTCAGCATTTGCGCGCACGCTTCCATCAACTCACACCGGCCCGCGTGCGCTTCCACCGGCCCGGTGGGATGCTGGCTGGACTCTCGCTCTTTGACCTGAACGAGGACGCCCTCTACTGGCTGCGCATGCGCCAGGAGACCACGCTCCGCAACATGGCGGCCGTTCGCAAGGAGTGGGGCCGATTGAGCCGGCCGGCCAAGCTGGGAACGATTCCCCGATCGGCGGCGTTCTCCGTCTTGACAACGCAAGACTACGAAAAGACTCACGGCTTCTTCGACTACATTTTCCCGAAGCACTACTACTGGCATCGCGGATTTGACGGTATGTACGGTACGGTGGCGCGGTGGGTCAACAAGTTGAACGAGTGGAATCCCACTTTGACCGAAGAGGATTGCTTCGATGTGGTCAAGGTTCTCTTCGGCTTGGAACTGCCGGGAGTGAAGAGCCTCTCGGACATGGAAAAAGGGTTCCCGGATGAGTTCTTCGACAAAGTTGTTTACTCGGAAACGCGGCGCGCGCTGGAAGCAACCGCGAATCCGGACAAGGTGATCGCCTGGGTGTCCACCGGCCGTAACCCGCACGCCGGAGACCCTATGCCTGCGCACGATCTGGAGCGGATCCTGACGGCATCGCATCGCGCCGGACTCAAGCGATTCATTTTCCACCCCGACCTCAACCTGGGGGCCGCCGAATGGCGCGTGATCTCAAAGATTTGTGGCAAAGAGTGGAAGGAAGACCCGACCGGATATTGGCCGCCGGACACGCCTAAGCCCGACACTTGGAACGGGGGCCGCAAGTCCGGCCGCTAGCGGAAACGCTCAAACGCGGGAGAGGAGAATTCATTGACCAACAGCGGCGCGGAGTTGTACCGAAAAGCGCGTAAGCGGATTCCGGGGGGGACGCAACTCCTCTCAAAGCGGCCTGAGATGTTCCTACCTGAGCAATGGCCCGCCTATTTTTCAGAAGCACGCGGGGCCGAGGTTTGGGACCTCGACGGCCGGCGCTATGTCGATATGTCGATCGGCGGCATCGGCGCATGTGTGCTCGGGTATGCGGACCCGGACGTCGACGAGGCGGTGATACATGCCATTGGCAAAGGAGTCGCCTGTACTCTCAACTGCCCGGAGGAAGCAGCGCTCGCCGATCTGTTGTGCGACCTCCACCCTTGGGCGGACATGGTTCGCTATCTGCGCTGCGGCGGTGAGGCCATGACGGCGGCGGTCCGCATCGCGCGGGCAAAAACGAAAAAGGACAAGATTGTTTTTTGCGGCTATCACGGCTGGCACGATTGGTATCTGGCGGCGAACCTCGCTCATGGAGAAAACCTGAGCGGCCATCTGTTGCCGGGGCTAGAGCCCGCGGGCGTACCGCGCGCGCTGGCGGGCACCGCGATTCCGTTTCAGTACAACGACGTCGCGGGATTAGAGCGGGCCGTCGCCGCGGCGGGCGACGATCTAGCCGCAATCGTCATGGAGCCGATCCGGTCCACCGAACCCATGCCGGGATTCCTCGAGCGCGTTCGCGACGAAGCGCACCGCCGCCAGGCCCTGCTGGTCTTTGACGAGGTGAGCTCGGGATTTCGGCTCAATACAGGTGGCGCTCACCTGATGCTCGGCGTTCGGCCGGATATCGCGGTGTTGGCCAAGGCGATCGGCAACGGATATCCGATGGCGGCCATCATCGGCACCGGCGAGGCGATGCAGGCGGCCCAGGAAACCTTCATCAGTTCCACGCACTGGACCGAACGCACGGGGCCTGCGGCGGCGCTGGCAACCTTGGCCAAGCACCAACGCCTCAACGTTGGACCGGAATTGGTTAAAACAGGATTGAGCGTGCAAGCGGTCTGGCGCCGCGCTGCCGCAGCCGCCGGATTGCCGATCACCGTGGCAGGCGGCTTGGCTCCGCTCTCGCGGTTCGCCTTCGATCTTCCTGACCCCGCGCCCGTTCGGACGCTGTTTACACAGATGATGCTCGATCGCGGTTTCCTGGCCGGCACCGCGTTCTATTCGATGTATGCGCATCGCAGTGAACAGGTGGAACAATACGGGGCTGCCGTGACCGAAGCTTTTCATGAGCTGCGAAAAGCGCTCGACTCCGGGACGGTGGCGGAGGGTTTGCGTGGCTCCGTAGCGCATTCCGGATTTCATCGGCTGGCTTAGCTTAAGGAGAAACCGCGCGGGCTACGATGCCTTTGGCTTCATGCTGGCCCTGCAGAGCCGCTTGATATCGTGCCCGTGCCGGCTCGTCTGGCTTGGCGGCCTCCGAGAAAAATACACAGCCAATCGAACGTCGATGCCGCTCGCTCCGGTTGCTGCCGGCGTAGTGGATGGTGAGCGAGTGGTGAACCAGAATGTCGCCAGGCCTTGCCGCACAAAGTACCGCCTCGCCCAGTTCGGCCGGATCGGGCTCCAGTCCTTGCGAGAAGCCCAGCACCGAAGTGACACGATGCGGGAGCACGCCCAACCGATGCGAACCGCGCACATAGCTCAAAGCCCCGTTGTCGGCATCCACCACATCGAGTGGAATCCAAAGGGTGCAGGCCAGATTCGGCTCCAGGCAAAAGTAAAAACCATCCTGGTGAGGGGGAGTCGGCGTGCTGTTGCCCGGTGGTTTGCCGAAGTACTCGCATTGTTGCGGCGCCGCTGGTCCAATCAATAGCTCGGCCAGTCCCCGGACCTTCCCCGTGGCGTGCATCAATTCATGAAACGAGGGCTCCCGCTGCAGGCAGTTGGCTTGCTTGAGGGATGCCGGGTTGGCTGGATCCTCATACATCACTTCCGCCTTGCTTGCCTGTGGGGCCACGTCCCGCAGAAAGCGCGCCAGCCCCGCTTCCAGTTGCTTGACTTCGTCAGGCTCAAAGAAGCGCGGTATCACCACGAAACCGTCCCGGTCGAATTGATTCTTCCACTCACGATTCATAGCGATTCGCCCTTTCCGTCCACTCGTTTGCTCCGCAATCACAACAGTTCTGCGATGGGCTCTCCAGTCTTGTCTTCCAGCGAGTTGGCAATCTTAATGGGGCGGCCGATCGGCGTGTCGTATTCCTTGGTCCAATCGATCCCAAAGGCTTTGTAAATGGTCGCGAACACATCGCCCATGCTCGTAGCGCGGCTCGTAATCTGAGCTCCCGTCTCGTCGCTGGAGCCAATCACCTGCCCGCCCTTGATGCCGCCTCCGCCCAGCGCGAGGGACCAGCACGTCGGCCAATGGTCACGGCCAAGGTCCGGGTTCACGAACGGAGTACGACCGAATTCCCCCATCGCCAGCACTATAGTGGTTTCCAGTAGTCCGCGCGACTTCAGATCGTCCAGCAGCGCCGGCAGCGTTCGATCCAGCACCGGGCACAAACGGTCACGATGTCCTTCGTCGTTCCTGGCGTGAGTGTCCCACGAGTTACTGTGGAAGCCCGCCGCAGTTACAAAACGTGTCCCCGATTCCACCAACCGCCGGGCCAGCAGCGCACTTTGCCCGAATGCGTCCTTGCCATATCGCTCTTTCAGTTGGCCGGGTTCCTTGGACAAGTCGAACGCATTCTGAACCGCCGGATTAAGTAACATCTTCCAGGCCTGCGCCGTGAAGCCGTCCATATTGGCATGCTCCACGCCCTCGTACGCGGCGCGATAGTGGCTGTCCACTACTTTGAGAAATGCCTTACGATTCTCCACTCCCTGTTGCGAGACCGACTTGGGCAAACTCAGATCCGGCACCTGGAACCCACTTTTACTGGGATCCGGAACCGCCATCGGATCCACATCGGGGCCAAGGAAACCCGACCGAAAATACTCCTCATACTGCCGGCTCTTTTCCCATTGAGGCACGAGCACGTGCGCAGGAACCCCATTGCGCTGGCCCATCTCTTTCGAGACCACTGAGCCGAGGCTGGGAAAGTGCATCGCCGGATTCACCTCATGACCGGTGATCGCGTAGTGCGTGCCTTGAGGGTGATCGGAGCCCATGGTGTGCATAGACCGCACAATGGAAAGCCTGTCCATTCGCTTGGCCGTATTCGGCAACAACTCGGTAATTTGAATACCTGGAACGTTAGTTGAAATCGGCTTGAACGCCGAACTCGGCTTCGGGTCCCACGTGTCCACCTGACTTGGTCCGCCCTCTAGCCAGAG
>JAYTKJ010000858.1:0-16391 GCA_043730365.1 Acidobacteriota bacterium
GTCGACGAGGCGTTGCTGGGCAAGGCCAAGCCCACGGCGATCTTCATGCATTGCCTGCCCGCCAAACGCGGCCAGGAGACCACCGACGGCGTGATGGAGTCCAAACAATCGATCGTATTTCAGCAAGCCGAGAACCGCCTGCACGCGCAGAAGGCGCTGCTGCTGATGTTGCTTGGACGCTAGGTAAAGGGAGAACGAGTGAAGCTCTGGGGTGGCCGGTTTGAGACGGGTCCGTCGGAAGTCTTTGAACGATTCTCCGGCTCCCTGCATTTTGACAAGCGGCTGCTTGAGGCCGATATCCGGGGCTCGCAGGCGTTTGCGCGAGCGCTCGAGAGAGTGGGTATTCTCATTCCCGATGAGCGCGCTAAGTTGGTTGGGGCCTTTGACGAAATCCTGATCGAGTCCGGGCAGGCCGCCTTTTGGCAGGGCGCCGATGACGAGGACGTTCACACGCTCGTGATTCGCAAGCTCAGAGAGAAGACGCCGCTGGCCGACAAGATCCATACCGGGCGCAGCCGCAATGAGCAGGTTTCGCTCGACACTCGCTGGTGGCTTCGAGGGGAAATCGAGCGCACGCAGGAACTGCTGGTTGGTTTACTCGATGCGATGCTCACGCTCGCCCGCAAGTATCCGTCGTCGGTGATTGCCGGCTACACGCATCTCCGGCGCGCGCAGGCTGTGCTGTGGCCACACTACATCCTCGCCTACTTTGAAATGTTCTCACGCGACTGGGAACGCTTCGAGCAAGCGCGCGAGCGGGTCAACGTGCTGCCGCTCGGCTCGGGCGCGATGGCCGGATCCGGCTTCCCGTTTGACCGCGACGCTATCGCCCGCGATCTCGGCTTTGCTTCTATTACCCGCAATAGCATGGACGTCTCGGCTGATCGCGACTTTGTCCTCGACTATCTCTTCGCCGCGTCGGTGACGATGGTGCACCTCAGCCGGCTTGCCGAAGATTGGATATTTTATTCGAGCGACGAGTTCGGGTGGATTGAGTTGGCCGACGGCGTGACCAGTGGATCCTCGCTGATGCCCCAGAAGAAGAACCCCGATTCGCTCGAACTGATTCGCGGCAAGTGCGGGCGCGTAATCGGCAGCTTGAACTCGTTGATTGTCACGATGAAGGGCCTGCCACTCACTTACAACCGCGACATGCAGGAAGACAAAGAGCCACTGTTTGACGCTGTGGATCAAACCACGATGTCGATTGAGATGGCGCGGGTGGTGGCCGAGTCTGTGACACTCCGCGAGGCTGCCCCGGCTGCCGCCGCGGAAGAAGGTTGGCTGGTGGCTACGGATCTGGCCGAAGCGCTCGCTCGCGCCGGCACGCCCTTCCATCAGGCGCACAAGCTGGTAGGCAAGCTGGTGTTGACGAGCGTGCAGCAAGGCAAGAAACCCTCCGAGTGGACCGCCGAGCAACTAACCGCTTTTGCGCCTGAGTTCAAGCCCGAAATGGCGGCGCTACTCAAACCGGCTGAAGGCATGAAGTCGCGCGAGTTACCAGGTGGCACGGGGCCGAAAGCCGTGGCAGCCGCGTTGGTGGAAGCCGCCGCCCGGCTGGACAAGCTTCGGCGGCCCTGAAAACTATGTCCACCAGTTTCCGTCAAGCCCAAATCCTCAAGTTAGTGCGCGCCAAACGCATTCACACGCAGGATGAGCTTGCCCGGGAGCTGAACGCGCTCGGCATAGACGCCACCCAGGTTACTCTGTCGCGCGACATCAAGAAACTCGGTTTGGCGAAGACAGGCGATGGATATGTGCCGCTCACCGGCCCCTCGCCCATGCCGGCCGCGCCAGGCGGCTTAAGCAACTCCGCCTGGGATGTTCTGCAGGATGTGCGGGTGGCGCAGAATCAGGTAGTGATCAAAACGCCGCCCGGCAAAGCCAACTCGCTTGCCGTGGATTTGGACCGCGCCAGTTGGTCCGAAGTCGTAGGCACCATCGCCGGAGACGATACGATCCTCATCATCACGCCGGACAACGCCGCCGCCGTCCGCCTTCGCCAGAAGTTGTTGAAGCTGGTCAAATGACAGCGGCGATTTGGGAGACCGAAGCCAGCCTCGCCTCGTTCATCGCAGGCTTTGAAGACGGCACCTATCCGAAGGCGATGTGGACGCACCAGGCGCACGTTGTTATGGCGGCTCACTATCTCACTACTTATACGGTGCCCGAGGCCACGCGCATCATTCGAGGCCGGATTCCCGCTTACAACGTCGCGCAGGGCGGGAAGAACACGGAAGACTCGGGCTATCACGAGACGCTGACTATTTTTGGATCTGGGTGGTGGCCGGGTTTCTCGCGGCTCTCCCAGAGGGAACACCGCGGCTGCAGATGATCGGGGCGGCCGCCGAGCGGTTCGGCGGAGAAGCCGCGTTTCACAAGAGATTCTACGGCCACAACGTGATCGGCGACACCGAAGCGCGCCGGACCTGGGTACCGCCGCTCGCCTGGCGATAGAATTATCTTGTTCAGGATGGATCTAAGGAGACGGCGCGCCAACTCATGAATCTTGTGCAGATCCAGCCCGAAGCCGAGAGTCTGCGGCGGGCGTTGGCCAACCGAATCGAAGGCGAAGTGCGCTTTGACACGGTCACCCGCGCGCTCTACTCCACCGATGCCAGCGCCTATCAACTGCATCCATTGGGAGTGGTTGTCGTCCGCTCGCGCGAAGACATCGTGAAGGCCGTGCAGGTTGCGGCGGGTCTTGGCTGCTCCGTCACGATGCGCGGCGGCGGCACGTCGCAGGCAGGCCAAGCGATTGGCGAAGGCCTCGTCATCGACACGTCGAAATACTTTAACCGGATCCTCGAGATCAACGCCGAAGAGCGCTGGGTTCGCGTGGAGCCAGGCATCGTGCTCGACGAATTGAACGCGGCGCTGAAGCCGCACAATCTCCGCTTTGCGCCGGATATTTCCACCGCGAGCCGCGCCACCGTCGGCGGAATGATGGCCAATAATTCAGCTGGCGCACGATCGGTTCTATACGGCAAGACCATCGATCACGTACTCGAGCAAACCGTCCTGCTGGCCGACGGCGCGATCGTCCACTTTCAAGACCGCTCGCTGGCTGAAGCCTGCCAGGGTGACTCGCGCGAGGCGCAACTGGCGCGCGCGATCAGCCGTCTCGCCGCCGAAAACGCTGAGGAAGTGGAACGCCGATTCCCGAAAGTGCTCCGCCGCGTGGGGGGCTACAATCTCGATTGCTTCACGGATCGCGCGAAACCGTTCAACCTCTACCGCCTCATGGTTGGCTCAGAGGGCACGCTTGGCATCGTGCTGGAGGCCAAGCTCAATCTGGTGCCGCTGCCGAAGGCCAAGGCCGTGCTGGCAATTCAGTTTCATGATCTGCTGGAGGCGCTCGCGGCGACCCCCGCTATCCTCGCGCACCAGCCCTCCGCCGTCGAGGTAATGGACTCGTTCATTCTGGAGAACACCAAGCAGAGTCCGCGTCTGGAGGCGCTCCGCCGCACGTTTCTCGAAGGTGACCCGGGCGCGTTACTCTGCGTCGAGTTCTATGCCGATCGAGCCGACGAACTCCCTCCGCGTCTACAGGCGCTGGAAGCCGACCTACGGCAGCGCCGGACCGGGTATCACTTTTATCACGCGCTCGATGTCGGCGCGCAACAACGCATCTGGAGCCTGCGCGAGGCCGCACTCGGGCTCTCCATGGCGCAGAAGGGGGACGCCAAATCTCTCTCTTTCGTGGAAGACACGGCGGTCGCGCCAGAAAAGCTAGCCTCCTACATCGAGCGCTTCCTGGGCGTCATTCGCAAGCACGGCACGGTCGCCGGAGTCTACGCACACGCTTCGGTGGGCTGCCTCCATGTGCGTCCCGTAGTCAATATGAAGACTGCCGAAGGCCTGGCAAAATTCCAAGCTATCGCAAACGAAGTCGCCGATCTCGTACTTGAGTATGGAGGCGCGCTCTCGGGCGAGCACGGCGATGGTTATGTCCGTTCGCCTTTTATGGAGAGGATGTTCGGCTCGCAACTGTATCAGGCGTTTCGCCAGATCAAACAACTTTTCGACCCGCGCGGCATTCTCAACCCGGGCAAGATCGTGGACGCTCCGCCGCTGGCCTCCAACCTGCGCTTCGGAGCCGGCTACCAGTCGCCGCGCCCGGCCACATATTTCGATTATTCCGAACACGGCGGGATGGGCGGCGCAGTCGAAATGTGCAGTGGCCTCGGGGCGTGCCGGAAGAAGCTCGAAGGCACGATGTGCCCATCCTACATGGCTACGCATGAAGAGATGGACTCAACGCGTGGCCGCGCCAACGTATTGCGCCTCGCGATGCTCGGCAAACTCGGCGAGCATTCAGACGAGGGCGTGTACCAGGCCCTGGATCTCTGTCTCGAGTGCCGGGCCTGCAAATCGGAATGCCCGGTGGGCGTAGACGTCGCGCGCTTCAAGAGCGAGTTTCTCGCCGGGTACTGGGAACGTCACGGTGTACCCATCCGTGAGCGGCTCTTCGCGCACGCGCATGTTCTGGCCCAGTGGGGCAGCGCATTTGCGCCGGTGAGCAATTGGATGGCCGCGATGTTTCCCGCGCCCGGCATCGCGAGCACTCGACGCCTGCCCGAGTACGTGCGCCGCACGCTCGACAAACAATTCGAGTCGCAAGCGGACGCGCCGATCCTCCTTTTCAAAGACACGTTCACCAATCACTACGCACCTGAAGTTGGCATGGCCGCGGCGCGGGTGCTACGAGCCTCAGGCCATCGCGTGGGCCTCGCGCCGAATCTCTGCTGCGGGCGCCCGCTGATTTCGAAAGGCTTCCTCGGAGACGCGCGCCGCCTCGCCGAAGAAGCGACCGAGCAACTCTACCCGTTGGCCGAACGCGGTAAACGTTTCGCCTTCTGTGAGCCGAGTTGCCTTTCGGCCGTGAAGGAAGATGTGCCGTCGTTGCTGCGCGGCGAGTTCCGGCGTCAGGCCGAAACAATCGCCAGGCAATCTGTTCTATTCGAAGAATTGACGCTGGAATCACCGCCTTCCCTGAACCCGGGACCGCGGCGCATTCTGTTGCATGGCCATTGCCATCAGAAATCGATGGGCTTGCTCGCTCCCGCTCAGGCATTGCTGGCGCGCATCCCGGGCGCCACGGTCACAGATCTTGACGCGGGCTGCTGCGGCATGGCCGGGTCGTTCGGCTATGCGGAAGAGCATTTCGAGGTCTCACGCAAGATTGCCGAGCGCAAGCTACTGCCCGTCGCGAGGGGCATGAAAGCGGGAGACGTGCTCGTGGCATCGGGCACGTCCTGCCGCCATCAGGTGGAAGATCTGGCCGGGCTCCAAGCGATTCATCCGGCGATTTTGCTTGACCGCCTGCTGGCCTAGTGCCGCCGTACAAAATCCAGCACCGCGCGATTGAAGATTTCCGGCTGCTCCCAATAGGCCGAATGACCGCACTCGGGTACGATCAGTGCACTCGTGCCCCTGATGCGCTCCGCGAACATTTTAAGAATCGGGGGAGGTGTGTAGAGGTCCGCGTCGCCGGTTATCAGCAGTACCGGAACTTTGATGGTCTCCAACGCCGAAAACGTGATGCGGTTGAGAGGCTCCGCGGTCTGCCTGCCGGACTTAGCCAGCCCGATCCAGCGCGCCACGCCATCGGGGTTCGCGGCACGATACGAAGGACCAAGCTCCCGAAACTCCACTGGCAAAGCTTCGAACTGCGGTGACGGCCGAAGCCGGCGACCCATCGCGACATAGTCCGGATCGGTAACGCCTGCGAGGCTGTTAGCAATCACCAGGCTGCGCAGCCGCTGCGGAAACGACAGCGCATAGTCAAAAGCGGCGCCCCCGCCCGCCGCCGTTCCCACCAGATGAAAGCGGTCCAGATTCAGATGTTTGACCAGGAGCTCAAGGTCTCCCGCCAGACTCCCACGGCCGGCGCCGCCCATCGCGACGCTGCGTGCGTGGCCGCGGCGATCATAGGCGATGAAGCGATAGCCGGCCGCGACAAACGGTGGCAGCTGGTGCTCCCACATCTCCGAACTGCCTGACGCCGCGTGCAGAAAAATCACGGGCACACCGGTACCGCCACTATCGCGGTACCAAAGCCGGAGGCCCTCCAATTCCGCGAACTGGCCGGGAGCTAAGGTTTGTCCTACGGCGGCTTGTGTTGCCAACGCAAAGGTCAGAAGCCACGGCAGCCGCATAGGGCCAGTATTTCACAGCATCCTGCTAGACTGAAAAGCCTACGATGACACGACGTCAATTGCTCGCCGGCGCACTACCCGCCTTCGCCTCCGGCCAGTCTCGCACTAGTGCCCAGCCGCGGCTCAATATCCTCTTCATCATGACCGACGATCATGCGTCGCATGCAATAAGCGCTTATGGCAGCAAGATCAACCAGACACCCAACATCGATCGCATCGCCAAGGCCGGCATTCGACTCGATAACTGCTTCGTCACCAACTCAATTTGCACACCTAGCCGCGCCAGCATTCTCACGGGCCAGTACAGCCATCTGAACGGCGTCAAAACGCTCAATGACGCGATCGACCCCAAGAAAATCCATCTGGCGCATCTGCTGCGCGACTCCGGCTATCAGACTGCCATGATCGGTAAGTGGCATCTGCAAACGGATCCTCAAGGCTTCGATCACTGGCGAGTGTTGCCCGGTCAAGGCCTATACTACGATCCGGTATTCATTGAGTCCGGCGGCCGCAAGAAATACCAGGGTTACTGCACCGACCTTATCGCCGATTTCTCGCTGGAGTTTCTGAAGAGCCGGGACAAGTCGAAACCGTTCTTTCTGATGTGCCACCACAAGGCTCCGCATCGTGAGTGGACGCCGCCACTTAAGTACAGGGACTGGCTCAAGGATGTCGACGTACCGGAGCCGGATAACCTTTACGAGGACCTCACCAAAAGGTCAGCCGCGGCCCAGCGGGCCACACTGCGGGTTGGCGACGACATGACGCCCACCGATCTCAAGGTGCCCAAGCCAGAAGGTCTCCAGGGCCGCGAGTTGCGTAAGTGGGCCTACCAGATTTACATCAAAGATTACTTGCGTTGCGTGCGCAGCGTTGACGACAACGTGGGCCGCCTGCTGGACTACCTTGATTCGGAGGGCCTGGCCGAAAACACTCTCGTAGTCTACACCTCCGATCAAGGTTTCTTCCTCGGCGATCACGGCTGGTTCGATAAGCGGTTCATGTACGAAGAGACGATGCGCATGCCCTTCTTGGCGCGCTATCCGAAGATGATTAAGCCGGGCACGGTGAACCAGGACTGCATTCTCAATATCGATTTCGCTCCCACCTTCCTGGAACTGGCCGGGAGCAAAGCGCCCGCCTCGATGCAGGGCGAAAGCTTCACGTCCAACCTCAAAGGCAAGACCTCAAGGAAATGGCGGCAGTCCATGTACTACCGCTATTGGATGCACCTCGGGGGAGGGCACACCGTCACCGCGCACTATGGCGTGCGCACTCGGACGCACAAGCTCATCTACTATTACGGCCAAGCGCTGGGCGCCAGCGGCGCGGTGGACCAACCCACTCCACCTGAGTGGGAAATGTTCGATCTGGTGAAGGACCCGCGGGAAATGAAAAACATCTATGGCGATCCGGCGTATGCCAAAGTGACAGCCGAACTTAAAGTGGAACTCGACCGGCTGCGTGCAAAATATCAGGATAAAGCGTGACGGCAATGGCTCTGCCCGAAACGTTGCGCCGAATGGGTGTGGTGGGCGCAGGCGGCGCGGGTTTCCCCGCTGAGGTAAAAGCGGCTTCGAAGGCCGAGTTCCTCCTGGCCAACGGCGCCGAATGCGAACCCCTGCTGCATAAAGACCTGGAGATCATGAGCCAGTATCCGGCGGAGATTTGCGCCGGAATGGAACTGATGATGCGCTCGGTGGGCGCTACGCAGGGTAAGTTCGGTATCAAGGAGAAGAATAAGAGCGCCGTTGACGCCATTCTGCCGGAAGCGACTAAGCGATCGATCGAACTGGTGATGCTGGGCGATTTCTACCCGTCCGGCGACGAATACGAGTTGGTGTACACCGCTACCGGACGCCTCATTCCGCCCGCCGGTATTCCGCTCAACGTAGGTTGCGTGGTTAGCAATGTCGAGACGCTCTACAACGTCCAGCGGGCGTCGCAGGGCATGCCGGTCACCAAAAAATTCATCACAGTGACGGGCGCGGTCCGCAAGCCGCAATCCTTCTGGGCGCCCGTTGGCATCTCGTATCGCGAACTGCTGGAGCACGCCGGCGGCGTCACGACGCCGGACTTCGGCCTCTTCGTGTCGGGCATCATGATGGGCGCGCTCTCGTTTGACATAGATGACGTCGTCTCGAAAACACTCGGTGGGCTCATCGTGCTGCCTCGCAGCCACTACCTGATCGCCCGCAAGGATCAGCCCCGCGAGATCATGCACCGGATTGGCAAGTCGGCCTGTGACCAGTGCTCTTACTGCACCGAATTCTGCCCGCGCTATCTGCTCGGCTATGATGTGCAGCCCCACAAAGTAATGCGCAGCCTCGGGTTCACGCTAACGGGCGCCAGCAACTGGAATCAGTGGGGAGAACTCTGCTGCGCCTGCGGTTTGTGTACCCTTTATGCCTGCCCGGAAGACCTGTTCCCCAAGGAGGCCTGCGATCAGGCAAAAGAGGACCGGCGCGCCGAGGGCCTGCAGTTCAAGCAGGAGAAGCCAGTCACGGTGCATCCGATGAAAGAGTACAGGCGGGTGCCGCTCTCGATGCTCCGCCAACGGCTCAAAGTAGACGAGTACGAGTGCCAGACGCCGTTCACAGCGGCCGAGCCCGAACCGAAGCGAGTCCGTATCAAGCTCAAACAGCATGCCGGCAAGCCGGCTGCGCCGGTGGTCACCTGCGGCCAGACAATCGCCGTGGGCGAGACCGTGGGCCGCATGGCGGACCGCGAACTGGGTGCCGATGTCCACGGCAGCATCGCTGGAACCGTAAGCGCGGTCACCGAAAGCTACATCGAAATTCAAGGTTAGGAGGCGGTAAAGATCACATGGCTGCAAAGAACTCTGTCGGACTGATCGAACTGGGCAGCATCGCCGCGGGTTTTCAGGTGGTAGACGCCATGCTGAAAGAGGCCGATGTGACGCTGGTACTGGCCCGAACGATCTGTTCAGGCAAATACATGGTGATGATCCGCGGAGACGTCGGCGCGGTGGAGGCGGCGGTGGCGGCCGGCAAGGCACTGGCGGGTTACTCCATCATCGACACGTTTCTGATTCCAAACTTGCATGAGTCGATTTTTCCAGCGATTAGCGGTATCACGAAGGTGGATCGACTTGAGGCGCTCGGCGTCATAGAGTCCTTCTCGGTGGCGTCGCTCATCGAGGGGGCTGACGCCATGGCCAAGGCCGCCAACGTGCAATTGATCGAGGTGCGCCTGGCAATGGCGTTGGGCGGCAAGGCGTTCGCCACGGTGACCGGATCGGTGTCGGCAGTGGCAGCAGCAGTCGAGGCCGGCGCTCAAATGATAGGGCGTAAGGGCTTACTGGTCAACAAGGTCGTCATCGCGCAACCTCGTCCTGAATTGCTCAATGAATTGATTTAAGGCTGCTGGAAGCCCCATCCTTCCTCGCATTAGTACCTCGAACGAGAATCGGGACAGTACGGAAACCGCTTTCGGACTCCCCAATACTATGGGGTGAATCCATTGTTTTGAACTGACTTTCCCCGTTAACATCGGACTGGCGCGGAGAGAGCCGCAGCCAATCGGGTTGAGGCGGAGGAATGGTGACTTCAAATCAGTTCAACGTTGGGATTATCGGTTTGGGCCGGATTGGGGCGGTCCACGTGGAGGCTTGGGATTCACTGGAGGGAGCACGCGTTGTCGCCGCCTGCGACTCGAGCGAGGTGGCGCGCGTAGCGGCATCCCAAAAGGGACTCGCTGTTTTCAGTGACCCGCAAGCGATGCTCGATGCGGTCCAACTTGACGCCGTGAGTATCTGCGCCCCGCCCAACCAGCACCAGCCGCTGGCCGAGATCTGTTTTGAGAAGGGCGTTGCCGTTTTATGTGAAAAGCCGCTGGCGGCCGACGGCTCCACCGCTACCGCCCTGGTGCAGAGCGCGCATCGCCATCACGCCCGATTCCAACTGGCCACCAAGTTCCGTCACGTTCCAGAACTGCAAAAGGCCCGTCAACTGATGGCCGATGGCGCCGTGGGCGAGCCTCTCACTTTCCGCATTGAATTCGCCGGTCCGGTGGACATGTCACAGCGGTGGAATTCGGATCCCTTGTTTTCCGGCGGTGGAGTGTTGATCGACAACGGTTCGCACGCGCTGGACTTGACGCGCTTTCTCTTTTCCGCGATCGACAACGTGATGGCCGTAAGCCTGAAAGCAGTCCAGAAGCTGCAGGTTGAAGACTCGGCTCTCCTGCTCGTCTCGACCGAGGGCGGCGTGACCGGCAAAATCATGTTGAGTTGGAGCATGAAGCCGGCCGATCAGGACTATGTCGTCATTCAGGGCAGCAAAGGGCAGATCACGGTCGGCTGGAAAGAATCCTGGCTTCGCGTGGACGGGCAAGCACCGCAAAAGATCGGCTCCGGCTACGACAAGAATGATTCGCACCGGCGTATGATGACGATGTTCCGCGATTTTGCATTGGGTGAGGGCCCCGGCTGGATCAGTGAGGAAGAGGCCTTGTCCTCGGCGCTGGTTACTGACGCGGCCTACCAATCCATGCGCTCGGAGCGGTGGGTCAAGGTAGAAGCGTCGAAGGTTCCCGGCCTCAAGCGCTCCGCTGAGACCGAAGCTTATAGCCGCCTCCGTTTGGTGGCGGGGCGGGGCCGATGAGTCTCCATAGAGAGTCTCAGGGCGTGCGCGTTCACCCCACCGCCATGATCGAAGGCGGCGTGCGTTTGGGCTCGCGCACGTCGGTTTGGGACAACGTGCATATTCGACACGGGGCGGTCATTGGCGAAGACTGCATTGTCGGCGAAAAGAGCTACGTTGCCTATGACGTGGTGATTGGCAATCGCGTCAAAATCAACGCCTTCGTCTATATCTGCGCGGCCGTGACGATCGAAGACGGCGTGATGCTCAGCGCCGGAACCATCTTCACCAATGACCGTTTCCCGCGGGCAACTACGCCCGATCTCAAGCAACTCCGGGGTTCGGCTCCGGACGAGCACACGCTGCCGACGCTGGTGCGCGGTGGTGCGACGATCGGCGCAGGCTCAATCATCGGCAACGACTTAACGGTGGGCCGGTTTGCGATGGTGGGCATGGGATCGGTTGTAACCAAAAGCGTTCCCGACTTCTATCTCGTCATGGGTCAGCCGGCGCGCCCGGTGGGCGTCGTGTGCAAGTGCGGACCGCTGGTCCATCGCTTCGCTGGCGATCCGGCTGCCACCAACACCGACGCGCAGTGCTCCGAATGCGGCGCCAGTTACCTCATCCACGCCGGCGTGGTAACACCTCGGGAGGAATTGCGCGAGCATGCCGCCTAAACAGGGCTGGGCCATTGCCGGGGGTGGCATGCTTGGCCTCATGCTGGCTTCGCGTCTAGCGCGAGCCGGGCACAGCGTAACTGTGTTTGAAGCCGCACCGGCTGTGGGCGGACTCGCCAGTTCATGGGAAATCGGGGATGCGGTGTGGGACAAGTTTTACCACGTGATCCTGGCGTCGGATATTCACACGCGGCAACTGCTGCGGGAGTTGCGCCTTGAGAGCGACCTGCAATGGCGTCAGACCCGGACCGGCTTCTATTCCAATCGGGGGCTACACTCCATGTCTTCGAGTCTAGACTTCCTGCGCTTCCCCCTGATCGGGCTGATCGGCAAAGCCCGGCTCGCGGCAACTATCATGTACGCGTCGCGTATTAAAGACTGGCATTCGCTTGAAAAGATTCCGGTGGGCGAGTGGTTGGAGAAACTGTCGGGGCGCGATACTTACCAGCGAATCTGGCTACCGCTGCTGCGCGCTAAGCTGGGCGAACGCTACCGCGATACCTCCGCCGCTTTCATCTGGACCACCATTGCACGGATGTACGCCGCCCGCCGCAACGGCATGAAGCGGGAACAGTTCGGCTATGTGCGCGGAGGGTACGCGAACATTGTGGGGCGGCTCGCAGCTTCGCTCCTGGAGCAGGGAGTAACCATCCGCGCTGGATTACCCATTCAACGAATCGAATCCACGCCCGGGGGCGGCGTCACCGTGCGCCATGCCGGAGGCACGGACCACTTTGACTCCTGTGTCGTTACCGCGGCTGCTCCCGTCGCTGCTAAGCTGTGCCCGGGGCTGACGATCGAAGAGCGGAGCCGGCTCGAGGCCATCCCTTATCTCGGGGTCGTCTGCGCGTCCGTTGTACTCAAGAAGCCGCTGGCTGGCTACTACGTAACCAATATCGTCGATCCGTCTATCCCCTTTACCGGAGTCATCGAGATGACTGCCCTGGTGGATCGATCTGAGTTAGGCGGGCAGACCCTGGTCTACCTGCCCAAGTATGTAGATCCGTCCGACCCTCTGCTTGATAGGAGCGAGCGCGAAATCGAAGGGCAGTTCACGGCGGACCTATTGAGAATGTATCCCGGCTACATCACCCGCGATGACATTGTCGCCTTCCGCGTTGCCCGCGCGCGCTACGTCGCCGCGCTTCCCACTCTGAACTATTCAGACTTGGTGCCGCCCGTGAGGACATCGATACCGGGGCTGTATTTGGTCAATTCCAGTCAGATCGTCAATGGAACCCTGAACGTGAACGAAACCGTCCAACTGGCCAACCAAGCTGCCGCATCCTTGTTGATCCAGATGCCCGCGGTGCAGGAGCAAGCAGCGTGAAACAAAAGCCACTGGCAAGCTTGTCGCTCGACCTGGATAATCAATGGTCATACATGAAAACCCATGGCGACCCGGGCTGGCAGGAGTTTCCGTCCTACCTGGATCTGCTCATGCCGCGTACGCTCGGGTTCCTGCGCGATCACGCCTTGACCATCACCTTCTTCGTGGTGGGACAGGACGCCGCGCTGGACAGAAATCGCGAGGCGCTGAAAGCCATCGCCGAGGCCGGTCACGAAATCGGCAATCACTCCTTCCGGCACGAGCCTTGGCTGCACCTGTACTCGCCGGATGAGCTAGACCGTGAGCTCACCGAAGCCGAAGAGGCCATCGAGGCCGTGACTGGCCGTCAGCCGCGTGGTTTTCGCGGGCCTGGCTACAGTATCTCGGAGAGCACGCTTGAGTGTCTTTGGGCCCGCGGCTATCGGTATGACGCTTCCACGCTACCAACTTTTATCGGGCCGTTGGCTCGCGCTTACTATTTCGCTACCGCCAAGCTTTCCCGGCAGGAGTTAGACGACCGTCAGAAGCTGTTCGGCACCGTGCGCGATGGGTTGCGTCCATTGAAACCCTACTTCTGGGAACTGTCGCAAGGTAAGATCCTGGAGATCCCCGTCACCACGATGCCTGGGCTCCGCGCACCTATTCATTTCAGCTATCTGCTCTACCTGGCCCTCTTCTCCGAGGCGACCGCGCGTACCTACTTCCGGGAGGCTATGCGTTTGTGCCGGTGGACCGGCGTGCAGCCCTCGCTGTTATTTCATCCGCTCGATTTTCTGGGTGGCGACGACGTGTCGAGTTTGGCGTTCTTTCCGGCCATGAACATGCCGGGCAAGAAGAAGGTGGAGCTCCTTCATCGCGTGGTGGAGGAGATGACGTCGGAGTTTGAAGTGGTTACAATGGCTGAGCACGCCCGTTGCGCGGCGGATCGCCCATTGCCCGCTTTTGAGGGCCGGTTGGCCGGAGCGGCGGAGCGGTAAATCGTTCAGCCGAACAATTTTTAGAGGAGGATACTTAGACGACTTATGGGAAAAGCATTTCATGTTCCGGTGATGCCGTTGCCGGCGGATACCGACATTACGGGCCGCGGCTTCGGCGAAGAAGAAATGGTGTTGCTTCGTGATGTGATTGAATCAGGCACACTTACTTGCACCAAGGGCATCCAGGTCAAAGCCTTTGAAAAAGAGTTTGCCGCACGCTACGGTATGCCGTACTGCCGCGCCATCACCTCCGGCACGGCGGCAATTCACACGGCCGTCGCCGCCATCGATCCCGAACCGGGTGACGAGATCATCACCTCGCCGGTCACCGACATGGGCGCCATCTCGCCCATCCTGTACCAGCAGGCGATCCCGATTTTCGCCGACGTCGATCCGATCACGCTCAACGTGACCGCCGAGAGCGTCCGGCAGCGCATCACGCCTCGCACCCGCGCCATTATCGTCACCCATTTATTCGGCAACCCCGCCGACATGGACGGCATCATGAAAGTGGCCGCCGAGCATGGCGTCAAGGTAATCGAGGACTGCGCGCAGGCTTACTTGACGATGTATCACGGCCGCCTCATCGGCACCATCGGCGATATCGGCTGCTTCAGTATGCAGCAGGGTAAGCATATGTCCACTGGCGAAGGTGGTATGGTGATCGGGTCCAACCCGGCCTTCAACCGCCGTATGACTCTCTTCTCGGACAAGGCCTGGGGCTATGGCGATCCCAAACCGGATCATTACTTCCTGGCGCTCAACTACCGGATGACCGAACTGCAAGGCGCCGTGGCGCGCGCGCAACTTGTCAAGGTCGACGGCGTCGTCGCGGCGCGTCAACGGACCGCCGACATGATGACGGAGATGCTGAAGGATCTGCCGGGGCTGGACCTCCCGATTCCGGCTGCCGGCACCACTCACGTCTATTGGAAGTACCCGCTCACGGTGAACCCCAAGGTGATTCAGGGTGGATCGGACGCGCTGGGCAAAGCTCTCAAAGAACGGGGCATCATGGCCGCGCCACGTTACATCCAGAAGCCTGCCTTCGAGTGTGAGGTAATGGCCGCCCAGAACACTTACGGCAAGAGCCGGAGCCCGTACTCCGATCGCGAACGTCAAGACGGCGTCCGTATTGTTTACGACCGCAATGAGTATCCGGGCACAATCGAGGGCCTGGAACGAGTGGTGGTGCTGCCGTGGAACGAGAAATACACGGACGAGCATGTCCACTACATCGCCGCCGCCGTACGGTCGGCCGTGGAATCGTTGACTAAGTAGCAACTTCTCCGGCTACTTCTTATTACTGGCAGGGTGTCTGCCCGAACTCCTCCGGGCAGACACCCATTTTTTATCGACGATGCTTCAGGTGATGCCGCATGGCCTTGTGGATCGCCTTCCATCGCTGTTTCTCCTCGGCGGCGGCGTTGTGATCCGTGGTTCGCTTCAGATAGTTAATTTCCCGTTGTAACTTCAAATAGCTTTCCCAACGCTCCGGCGGTATCGCTCCGGAATCCAGCGCGGCGGCCACCGCGCAACCGGGTTCCCCTGCGTGCCTGCAATCGCAAAAACGGCAGCCGGCGGCTAGTCGGGCGATATCGCAAAAGACTTCATCCAGCGCCGGCTGGCTGGCCCACAGCGCGAGTTCCCTGAGTCCGGGCGTGTCGATCAAGGCCCCTCCGCCAGGCAACGCAAAGAGCATGCGATGCGTAGTGGTGTGCCGGCCTTTTGAGTCATGCGCTCGCACGGCCCGTGTCGATTGTTGATCCTCGCCGAGCAGCGCGTTAACGATCGTCGACTTGCCCACGCCCGACGAGCCGAGTAACACCACCGTGCCGTTTCCAATATGCGGCCAAAGCGGCTCCACCGATGCCAACGCCGATAGCGTTACGCATGGCGTACCCGGCGGCGCAATAGCTTGAACTTCCGCAAGCCGCGCCGCCGTATCCTCGCAGAGTTCGGCTTTGTTCAGAACTACCAGCATCGCTGCACCACTCTCCGCCGCCAGCACCATATACCGTTCCAGGCGCCGCAAGTTAAAGTCGCGGTCCAGGGCCGTCACCAGCACCACGAGGTCGACGTTGGCCGCTAGCACTTGTTCGGATTGCACGCGGCCCGGCTGCTTGCGCGAGATACTCGTTGAGCGCTCCAGCACCTCTTCGATCACAGCCAACTTCGGCTCCACTGGGCGCGCCATCACCCAATCGCCGACCGCTGGCAGCTCACCTTCCCAGCGCAACGCTCCGGCCGGGATCGCCTCGCAGTCCCGATCATCAATCAATATTCGATACCGTTCCTGGGCCGCAAAACAAACGCGAGCCCGAAGCAATGGGGATTCCATTTTGTTGTTCGCTCCGAAAGACACACGAAGGATGGAGGGTGGGAGGGCGTCTTCAGTTCCGGCGCGCCTAGCGCCGGTTAGCGGACAAAGGGAGCCAAGCAATTAGTGTAGCGTAACGCGAGGATGCGTTATTCGACATGAGGCCCTTAGCAGAAACCGCACGTGTCCACCGAATCCGCCGCCGCCGCTCCCAACGTGAAACAAGCGGTGCCGTTCTTTCACGTGACCAATATGGACACATCGCTCCGCTTTATGTCGATGGCCTGGGCGTAATTGATTAGCGACCCAGCCGACCCCTGGG
>JAYTKJ010000859.1:0-7050 GCA_043730365.1 Acidobacteriota bacterium
CAGGAAAAGGTCTGCGACATCCATTATCGGCAGATGGAAAAGCCGGATCGCGACGTCAATCACGCCATGCGCGCCGAGGACGAGTGCCGGAACCTGCTGCAGCAATTCCCCAATTCCAAGTTTGCGCCGAGGGTAGCCCAGACGCTCCGCAATATTCAGGAGACGCTGGCCGAGGGCGAGTCCCGCGTGGGTCAGTTCTACTTCAAGAAGGGAAGTTTTCCATCGGCTGCGAATCGTTTGGAAGCGATGGTCAACACCTATCCGCTCTATAGTCAGGCTGACTACGCCCTTTGGCTGACCGGCGAGAGTTACGGGAAGTTGGGAGACCGCTTCAAGGATCGCGCTGTCACGTCCTATCAGCGCCTGGTGCGCGACTATCCGCTCAGCGAGTGGGTGGACGAGGCCAAGACCAAGCTGAAGTCGATGGAGAAGGAAATTCCGGAGCCGGACCCGACGGCCGTTGCCCGCATGAAGTTTGACAAAGAGAACTTCGTGAAGCCGGGCGTGATGCAGCCGGTTAAGAGTATTTTCAGCAAGGGCCCCGATACCCGGATGGCCGCCAAGTCCGGCACGCCTTCCACAGCCAGCCTACGGCCCACCATCCCGGTGAGCGTGCCGACACCGGAAGCGATCGCCGAGGCCGAACGCACTCGTAACGCGCCGCCGGCGACGGCCACGGCCGATGTGGATGCCGGCGTCATCACCGGAGGCAATCAGGCGATCGACAAGAATCCTGACGCTCGCCTGGCTGGCGCACCCAAGCCCGCTGGCACTGGCGCAACCACGCCGGCAGCGGCTCAGCCAGACTCGGCAGCGGCCCCGGCCAATGGCAAGAAGCTGAAAAAGGAAAAGATGCCGAAGCCCGCCAAAAAATGAATCGCGTCCTGCTGGCCGACGATTCGCCCAACGCCCAACGGATGGGCGAACGGATTTTGCGCGAAGAGGGCTTCGAGGTGGTCTCGGTCACCGACGGCGAGACGGCGTTCCTTCGCCTCAGCGACGTGATGCCGGACGTGGTACTGGCAGACGCATACTTGCCAACCCGGTCCGGCTTCGAGCTGTGCCGCCACATCAAGGGCACGGCTTCCCTTAGGCATATCGGGGTGGTCTTGACCGCCGGCGTCCTCGAGGCGTTCGATGAATCGGCGGCTCGCCAGTCCGGCTGCGACGCGATCCTGCGCAAACCGTTTGAAGCGTCGGCTGTTGTGGAGACGATCAAGCCGCTGGTGGAAGCCTCGCGCTTTGCCCGAGGCTTGTTCGGGGCCCACCGGGCAGACCAGATGGCGGCTATCGACTCAGCCGTGGCCCAAGCCGTTGCCGACGAGCGGGCTAAACCGCCTCAGATCGACCCGGAACGAGTGAGGGCAGCCATTACCCTCGCTTTGGATGCCTCCTTCCCCCGAATTGTGGAGGAGATTACGGAACGCGTGATGGTGGCATTGGGCCACTGATTCGAGCAAACCACAACCTGTAGTGGTTTAAATTCGGGACGCAACGGCCAGGAGTACTACGGTTTCTAGGCCAAAAGTTTTAGTACTTTACCCTTGCCATCCCCCCGAAAATGGGGTATACCTAAGAGTGTAGACACGGAACATTCATAAGCAATCTTACTGAATTTTCGATCTTCCTCCGAAGAGGCAAGTTACTCCTCCATACTTGCCTTAACTCCTCCAGGTAGTGAGTTCTCCAGAGCTCACTACCTTTTTTTCGTTCGGGCACTTCGGCCCTCACTCCTACCAGCGAAGTTCTTTGCGTCTCAATGCACTCTTCAGGGGTTGAGCTGCTGGGCGCCAAGAGCTCTCTACGAAAGCACCATTTCTCCAGGTGAGGGTGTGGGTTCGCCAGACTAGCGACTTGTGATCGATGGACTCGCCCCAAGTGTCGCCGTATCCTTCGAACTCGATGATCGTCTGCAAGTCCGGGGAAAACTGAACTTCGTAATCCTTAGGTTCGTTAGGTTGGTCGCAATCGATCCGAAGTCCTAGGCGCCCTTGGACGAACTTGAAATGGGCATAGGTCGTACCCGGCTTCGGCGGTAAGGCATTGAAGTGGAAAACCGACCAGGACACCGCTTGATCAGTGCAACGCCCCCAGCCGCCGCCATAGGAATGCCTTCTTGGCCTCGAGATGGCGAGAAAGCCGCGATTTCCCGGCAGCCGGACGGCCTCGAAGCCGTCGAAGTCAGTGTAGACGCGTTCTTGAGCTGGAGTGTCGACGGCGGGATCGAACGGATGTTCGCTCCACAGTTCTGCCACGGCCGTTTCAGCGGCTCCGCGTCGATACTTCAAAAGCGGCCCACACAACCACTCGTCCTCGCCCAACTGTTTGAAGTGTGCCTTTTGGCTACGTAACATCAACGCTGGCTCGGGAATCCAGACGGTCGGGTCTTCCCACCCATAGATAGTGTCAAGCGAAGCTGAGGGCTGCGGGAGAAAGAATCCCGGCCGGAGGTCGCCGTGGACGATTGTGGTCAAGGGCAGGTGACATGGCGAGTAAAACTGGCGCGGCCGCCCCAGGTGAATGACGTAGGAAAATGCTTCGGACGAGGCGGTGACGATCTGGATCGCCACGGTCTCCAAAAGCAGATAGGACGCCATTTCCCGGTCGATCCTCATAACCCACGCGCGTGGGAACGCCGCGTGGCATGAGTAATTCGTCACCAGGCTGCAGCGATCTGGCTGCGGGGGTTGCGCGGGTCTCGACATACTGGCGCCCGCGTAATTCGAAGCGGGGCGAGACTAACTGTCTCAACAGCGCACGCCGCTGCTCGGCCCGGCTTAGCCAGTGTTTATCTTCTGCCGCCGGTACGACTCGCCCGAATCGGGTGTACTTCGCGGGAGGCGGAATGGGCGCGAGTTCACTGGCGGGAAGGGCGATGACCGCCGGGGGCAAGCCAGTGATCCAAATGCCTAGTTGGCCGAACCTCAATCTTTCATGGTGGCCCGGAGACAGAAAGCCCGCCGCTCCGAGTTCGGGGGCTCTGCCGCCGGGCGGAAACCGGCGACGAGATGGATCGGCTTGTCCTGGCAGAGGGCTCCAGTGGCCAAGAGGGCGCACCAGATGGCCAGTTTCTTCACCATGGGCTAGACTATGGCGCGGCGCTCAGCGCAGTATGGCGTCCACCGCGGAAGGAACCATCACGATGCCGTAGCCTGAGTCGCGATCGATCCCCACGGCGCGGATATCCAGCGCGGTTGACGTCATGGCGCTTTTGATTTGCGCCGCCGTGCGCGAAGGCCAGGCCGATTTGACCAGCGCCGCGACTCCGGCCGCATGCGGAGCGGCCGCGGAGGTGCCGAAGAACGGATTGAAGCCGGGCGTGCGTGTGGTCACGCCATCCGCCGCCGCGATATCGGGCTTGATGAACGAGAAACCACCGTTAGCGCCGAACAGGAAATTGCCCGGCGTGATGGCCGTGCCGTTGGCGTTGAAGAACATCTTGCGGGGGCCGTCGGAGCTGAAGACCTCGGTCGGGTTGGCCGCTCCGCCGACAAAGGGGCGGGTGCCGGTGCGGGCGCTATTCCAGTAGACGGCGGCAACTGAGACGGTGGACGGACCAGCGTTGTGTCCGCGAGTGACGGCGTTGGTGGCAAGCTGCAGTCGTTCGCCGAAGAACAATCCGACATGCAACGCGCGCGGCGCAGCGGCGCCAAAGGCGGCCACCACAATACGGCTGTTGGCGGGGAAGCCGGTGGGAGAGAATACCTCCTCGATCGGATCCTGCGTCCCGTTCTGAGTATCCAAAGAGGCGGCCAATACCGCTGTGCCGGCCGGGTTCAGGATAAAGAGATCGTAGTCATTGCCGGAGCCGCCCACCGGATCGGACCAGAACAGATCAACGACTCCGGCACCCGTTGGCATCCTATTGAAAGGCTGGGCGCCGAACTTATGCAGCGTATAGCCCGGCAAAGATGCGGTGGTCCCGGCGCTGGAGAAATCGCCCTCCCAGACGCTGGACGTTCCGGAGGTAATATTGCCACCGTTACCGGCCGAGGAGAAATACATGGCGCCGGAAGCAGTAACATCGTTGACGGCCTGGGCGATCGTGCCATCTTGAAAGGGAAACTCGTCGGAGTAGGATACGTCATCGACGATAATGTCGCAGCGATAGACATCGCGCAGCGCGCGGATGTTATCGGCAAAGCTCTCCGGCCCGTTGAAGGCGGAGGCGAAAAACAGCTGGGCGCCGGGCGCCAAATCGTTGACAATCTCCATCATGGCCGTACCTTCGCTTGAGCCCGGACCGCCGATAAGGTCATCGACGATCATCGTGCCGGCGGGCAAGTCGCCGGTACCGATCAGAAAAGCCAGCGCTTCGGCCGAATCGGAGAGTACGCCGACCCTGACACCTGAGCCATTAATGCCGTAAGTAGTACGAGCGCTCTTGGCGCCGTGAGACACGTCGCCTTGCGATGTCAGGGAGCCGACGAAGAAACCTAAGCCCAGGCGATTTGTCAGGAAGTTGAGCATCGGTGGGCCCGGCAGCAGCCTGCCGAGCAGTGACGCCGCCGACAAGGGCGACATAACTCGATGCGCCCTGGGCCGTGCACCGGGGCGGATGAACTGCACGCCGGGCTGGCCAGCCAGAGACTCGGCCAGTTGCAGGGGAATGCGCGCGCGTAGATTGCCGGTGCGAGGCGAAGTATAGAGTACACGCCCGCCGGCCTGGGCGCTCAACGGCAGCAAGGCATTCGAGGTGGCAGCCTTGACGTCTATAACGACTCCCGCGGCCGTGGCGATGGCCGCCGCTTCAGGTAGCGCGTCGATACTGGCGGTCAACCGGAGACCGGCCGCCGCTCGCACGGCGTACACAAGTTGAGTCCCGAGCTTGCGCTGGGCCAACGTGCGAGATTGTTTCTCCTGGAGTAACTCGCGGATCTGCTGCAAGGCAGCCGGGTCAATGGAGTTGTCGGTTTGTGCCGGCAAGGCCGAGGGAATTCCGATCAACAGAAAAGCGGCGACGGCTTTGGTGAGCCGGCTTCGGACGGATACATTCATGAGCAGGTAGTCTCCTCTATCTGGATAAGTATTGTATACCAGACGGAGCCACCAAACGCTTGGAATGTTCAGGGCTTCCGAAGCAATGCGATCAGGCCAAACCCGCTGCCGAGCAGGAGGATCGAAGATGATTCTGGAACATCATTGAACTCGGTATCAACGAAGCCCTCCACCAGCAGGGCGATCGTACGTCCGGTCCCGCCGCCGCTGACAGTCTCATTCACCGGTAGGGCCAGCGTCGTGAAGGGCGCTACCACGATTTGAAAAAAACTGGGATTGCCGAATGGCTGAGTTAGCCCCGGGTCTCCCAGATAGTTGCCAGCCAAACTGGCAGGGTTGAAGCTGCCGAGATAGGCGGAAATAAAGAAAGCCGCGGACGGGTCGTCGAAGTTGATCTGGATGAACGAATACGGCCCAACGTTCAGGGTAAACAGCTCATACGCATAGAGTGTGGCCGGGTTGATGACTCCGGGGAAAACCTTCGGTCCGCTCCAGTCACTGGGAACACCGTCCCGAGCGAGACGCCCTGACTGCGTGCCGGTGGACGCAAACGTTACGTTGCCCGAATCGAAGATCACGGCGGCTTGCCCGGCGCCTGGCGCCATGGCCAGAACAGACAAGAGCACGAGCATGCGCGCGACGAGGTTACTATTTTTCACTGATTCCAAGCGTCTTTCTGGTGACTCCAGGCTCCTAGCCGGGAGATCCAGCGTTACGGAGTAGCGAAGTTACTCCCAGAAGATTACTGGGCAGGCGCAGGGAATTCAATGGATGAAAGACTACTTTGGTAACGGAACCCGACGGCGCCGGTTCCATTACCGTAACCCGGGAAAGTAGCCTAGCTTACGTCCTCGGCGAGCGCCAACACTTGGCTAACGGTGAGCGTCGTCGAAGCCTGGTAGCGCGGGTGATCTGATAACACTCGCACGCCATCCCCGATGGATCTGAGGACTTCAACGCCCACCGGAAACTTGAGGTACTGCACGCTTGAAATGCGGTCTGTAGCAATTTGACGCGTGTCGAAGCGGGCGCGCGCCGGAGGGTGTTGACCGATCTGGACCCAGACGTGGTTCTCCAGCCCGAGCAAGTCATGAAGCCACACCGTGCGCTCTTCCGGTGTATCGTACTCGATCAGCAGGGCGGCGCTTTGCAAATTGTTTGGCCGGGCGTAGAACTCTGCACTCTATTCGGCGTACCGAGCAATCGCCTCGCGGCGGGCAACCACCCATTGCGAAAACCTGTCGCCCTGGCCGGACGTAACGCAACAGGGGTTGGCAGCGCGTGAAGCCCACAAACGCGAATGCGGACGGTTCGTTGCAAAATCGGACGTTTCCGCAATCGGATTGGTACGGACACGGGCGGCGTACGAATCTAGGGATGCCTGCGCGGTTGATCGTGAGTTATGTGCACCACACTGGTGCACGCGCTATGCTATGGGTATGGTAACCCAGCGCAAAGCGGCTTCGTCACGGTCCGTCCGGCAGAGCGTTACAATTCCCGCGACACTTGTCGGGGCAGTCCGGCGCACGGCCAAGGAACAACACCTCACAATGAGCCGCGCACTGGTCGCTCTTGCCGAACGCGGGGTGCGTGCCGAAGCAGAGGCCAAGGAGCGACTCAAAGCCAGCTACAAGCAATTTCTCGCCGAGAACGATCCGGCTCTCAAGAACGAAGCCGGCAAGGATCTAATCCGCGCGATCTTCGGGACGGACGCGATTGCCGAAGATTCAGTTCGCTAACCTGCCGCGAGGAGTATGGCAACATCTGCTTGAGCGAGTCGATGAGCGGGGAGTCTCAGTCGCCGACTTGATGGCGTTACAAGAGTGGGTGAAGACGGGCCCCGTCGCGCCGCCGGGCAATTGGTACAAAGACTTCGCCTCGTTCATCTTGTGCGGAACGGATCAGTTCCCGAAGACGGTGCTGGAAAAGGGAATGAAGCCGTTTGCCGAGCGAATCGACTGACGTCACAAAAGAACTACTTACACGGCCCGCCACATGCCGAATCAATGACCATCTGGAGTATGGTGTGAAACTCGCTAGGCGTGATATGAC
>JAYTKJ010000860.1:0-1584 GCA_043730365.1 Acidobacteriota bacterium
GAAACCACCTCGCAGTGCGTACTCCGCCAGACGCATTCCGCCCGGCAAACGCCAAGCCGGAGCGGCCAACGACTCAACCGGCGAACGCTGCGCCGTTCGCGAATTTCGCGTCGATGAGCGTTTCCCGCCAGTTGCTATTGCGTTTTCGGCCGGTGCGAGCTTCATAAGTCAATTGATCTCCACTTCTTCTTTCGACCGGTTAGGCGGTTTTCATTAGGCCTAGAGTCATCATTTACGTAAGATCATTGAAGGCGCGGACACCGCCTTGCGATGGAATAGTACGGCCTTCTCTCCATCGGCCAGGAGTTCCCACCCGGCACTTCGGCGCAATGCGCCCTGAATCGCCCATTCCGGTGGAACCAACACCGTCTCAAACTGAAAGTGTTCGACTTGCAATTCCGCCTCGGCGCCGCCTCGCATCAAACTCAAATAAACTCTGCCCAGCTTCTCTCCATAGAAATCGCTCCGGCCATCGAAGAACACGCGTTGCCGTGGATAGAACCGGTAGGCGAGATAGTCCCCCCACTCATCGGTCGTAAGTACACGCTTCCCTTCAATCACGCTCCGGTGCGTCTCAATCAAACCAACGGGAAACTTCACCTCGGGGAATGTACTCGGCCAAGCTATCGGTCGATCTACGAAGATCATGATTATGGCCGGGAGAACCACCCAAATGCTATTTCGAACGAATCCCGGGCGGAGGTCGCGGGACAAGCCGTCGAACGTTCGCAAGACCGCGCGTCGCGGCAGGCCGGGAACCAGTTCCTTCCACCAACCCGACAGTTCGGCCGCCAAAATTGGCCCCGCAACCAATAGAAAAATCGGCACATGCCGCACCGAGCTCAAACTTAGGTGTGCCCAGCCAACCACCAGCAGCGCGTCAACCCAGTTCCCCTGCCGGACGGCCCGATAGACGGTGATCAGCGATCCGATCATCAGGATTTCAAACAGCAGCATCGCCTCGGACCGGAAACTCGGCGATTGAAATTCGTCCACCGCCTCGCGAATCCAGTCGCTGCGGAGATAGGCCACGATATGCTCATGCAAATGGAATCCATATGGATTCACAACAGATACCGCCAAACAGACCACCGCCAATAGCCCGTAACGGCGAGCCATCAGCCATTCCGTGGAAAGCGCGGACCCGATCGAGACCAGCCCCAGACACGCCACCAAGCTTAAAAAGCCCCCGTGCAGATTCGCCCATACAACAGTTAGCGGCACAAGCAGCCAGATACGCGCCGATCGATTTCGCCGATCCGCTTCAACCATCCACAGCGCTCCCGCCAGGAATACGAGTGTGAACAGGTGTGGGCGGGCCAGATAGTGAATCGCCGAAGACCCGCTTGCCATTAGAAGTACCGGCAAAGCGATCAGCGGCGTCGCTCCGCGCCACATCGCATGACGGAAGACGATCAACAAATAAGCGGGGATCAACAACCCCATTCCAAGGACCACGCCCTTCATCCCCGCCCAACTGTGAAGCAACGACATCCACACCTCGGTGCCCCACTCCCATGCGAACCACGCCTGTCCCGCCTTCGAGAACGACATGAAATCCTGGCGCGGGAATGAGCGGTGTTC
>JAYTKJ010000861.1:0-24074 GCA_043730365.1 Acidobacteriota bacterium
GCGACGATACCATTCAATTTCGAACTCAAACCCAAAGAAAGGAGCTCCGCTCACCATCGCAATCCTTTAGGCTCATCGTTCGATGAGAAAATGCTGCCCGGTCCGCGTGACTTGCACCTGGCTCGACGCATTCGTCGCGATCGAGGACAAGAAGTTGGCCGTCAGCGTCGCCGGGCCGCTCACAGTCATGTTCGCAGCCGGCAAGATTCCGTTAGCCACATAGCACGCATTGGCGCTGGCTGACGCAATCACCGAGGTCCCGGCGTTATAGAAGCCGTCAATCGAAGACGGCGTTAGCGACACCGTTCCGGCGCCGGCGGGGTTGACCGTCGTCGTTACCTGATACTGCGTCTGGAACGAGGCAACGTAAGTGGTATCGACCGACGGCACCACCACCGTCTGACTCTTGGCCCCGCCCTGACTCCAGCTCAAAAAGTTCTGCCGCGAACCCACGCCGGCGCTCTGCGGGCTGGGCACGTCGAGCGTCAGGGCCGAGCCCGTTGCCCGTGAAGACGTATTCGGAGCAACCACGGTCTGCCCGCCCACCACGCCCTGCAAACCCGCCGGCGACGTCTGCAGCGTCACGTTCACGGCCGGCGGCAGTTGGAACAACGCCAACGTCGCCTGCGAAACCGCCGGCTGCAGCACCATGAAATAGTTGAACGCGTTGTATTTGCCCGCGGCGAGCGAGGTGGTGGGGCTGGCCACAGTAGCCGTGAATCCAGCCGAGAATCCCGGCGCGCTTCCCCGCAATACGTGGATCTGCCCGGTGGTGGATGAAACCACCAGCTCCGGCCAAAGGTTCCCGTCGACATCCACCGCCGAGATCCCGAACGGCACGAAGCCGCCCGGCAGCGCGATCGACGTCACAGCGCTGAAGTTGCCAAGCCCGTCTCCTGTAAGCAAGCCCAGATCGGCCGCCCGATCGACGATCACATCGCTGTTGCCGTCCCGGTTCACGTCCTCAAACAACAACGTGCGCAGCCCGCCATTCACGGCCAGGCCACTTACTGACGCGATCAATCCGCCGAGCCCATCCGTCTTGAACACAGTTAGCGCCCCGGCCGTCATCGTCACCGCCACCAGCGGGTTCGCCCCGCTCACCGCCACCGCCGCCACCGGCGCGGCCAAAGGCAAATTGAGCGAAGGGCGAGGCGTTGGGCCGCCATAAATCACCAGCACGCCACCCGCATGGCCGATCACCAGATCGAGATTTGTATCGAGATCGACATCGGTCACCGCGATCGCTGTCGGCGTCACCCCCAACGCAATCGGGCTCGACGCGGTAAATCCGCCCAGTCCGTTGCCTGTCAAAACCGAAACGTCTTGCGACCCGGCGTTGGCCACCAGCAAGTCGACATTGGTGTCCTTATTCCAGTCACCAGCGGCCACGGCCACCGGCGCCTGCCCCACCGGATAAACATTGAAGGGCGCCCAGGGATTCGGGTTTCCCGTACCCCCGCCACCACCGCTCGACGCGGTAATGGTGAGAAACACATTCACCGTATTCGCACTCGTACTGACGAAGACGAAATCTTTGACGTTGTTCTTGTCCAGGTCCACGCCGATCACCCCGGCGGGTCCACTCGGCGCATTGAAAGGATTGACTTGCGTAAGGCCTTGGGCGTAGGCGAGCCCGGAGATCAGGAGCAGGGAGAGGCGGTTAAGTTTCATGAAGAATTGGTCTCGAAAGGGACTTCGGCAGATTGCGGCGTGGCCTGAATACGTAGATTGCCCTAAGCATGCCGAAATAGCGGCCCAACGCCAGATACGTAAGCTCGGGCACTTTGTCCCGGTTCTTTTCGAACCGGCCGCAACAATAGTCCCATTACCGCCCCGCCAGGGTCCCGAACCCCGGGGAATGTTTTTAACCAAACTGAGAGAGCATAATAGGTGTTGTCCCATGCTCCGCTTTGCACGCCCGGGTCAGATTCCATTTCTGCTAGTCCTTGCGTCCGCCGCAACGCTGGTCGCTTGGAATTCGATCCACCTGGTAAAAGCGTTCCGGGCGGCGCGCGAGCGCCCGCCAGCCAGGCAGTTGGATCAGGCTGCGGCCGACATCGCCAGGCTGCTCGCCGATCGCGCTCCAACCGCTAGTTCGCAAGGTGATGTGCCAGAGACTGAGCTGACTGTCCGGGCCGGACTGGCTTGCGACATCCTGAACCGTCACAGTTCGACCTTCGACAACTTGGCGGCTACCATCCCCGGCGCCGCTGACAGGCTCGAGCGGATCGATTCAGCTCTCTCGGCAGCCTGCGCCATCCGCGCCCGCTTCGCCCGTCCCTTGAGTGCGGCTGACCGCGCCGAAGCCGACACCGAGATGCAGACCCGCCTCACTCAATCGCTCGCCGCCGTCCAATCGGCGCAGACGCGGCTGGAGGCCGGGCAGCCCACCCCGGAGCCCGGTACCGCTGTGGAAGAACCGGCGGCGTGGCAAGGTCCGCTGATCGGGCTGGCGTGCGGCTTGGTATGTCTGCTTTTTGCCCGCCGTCCGCAGGCCGCCGCTCCTCCCCCCATCCAAACGGCGTCCGCGCTCCCGGACGAGGAGATTTGGCAGCCGACCCTGGAGCCCATCCCGCCGCCATCCAAGGCGCCACCACCACCACCACCGCCGCCCGCGCCCATTCAAGCTAGCGCGCTCTTCTTTTGCGACGCCTTTGATCGCGCACCTGTCCCCATGGTCCTCCTGGACGGCACGGGACGAGTCTTACGGTTGAATGCCCAGGCCGAATCGGTGGCCGGCAGATCCACCGACGAACTACGGCGTCAGCTCTATTGGGGTGCACCGTCTACCGATCCCAGCCACCAGCCCATTGGCGGTCTGCTGCTGCTTCCCGAGGAAGCGGGACCGGTGGCCGAATCCTGGATGATCGGCGAAACCCTGCGGGGCGCCCGTTTCGGGAGCCCGCATCGCGTCTTGGAGGCGGATTTCAGCCGGGAGACCATTGTCCTTCCCGCGGAACAATCCGCTCACACCAACGGCAACGCGGCCGCCGTGGAAGCAGCCGCGCACGAACTGGAGAGCGAACTGACTCTGATCGGTGGGCACTGTGAAATGCTGCTTGAAGAAGGCAAGCCCCCCAGCAGCGGGACGACCGCCGATCTGGAGTTGCTTCGCGAGGCGTCCCAGCGGGCGATCCACGCGGTTCGGCGTTTGCTCGACGGTTTGGCGCACGATGACGGTTACGCCAAGTCCTGAACCTGACCTCAGCCTGCGCCGATTCCAGTAAAATTATTCCATATGACAACGCGACGCGATTTGCTGGCGGGCGCAGCCGTCTTTCCCGTGCTGGCCGATGCTCAATCCACCGCTGCTCCAGAGTACAAACCTCGCCTGTTCACCCTCACCGAACTCGCGCTGATTCGAGACCTCGCCGACACCATCATCCCGCGCACTGACACGCCCGGTGCGGCCGACGCCAAGGTGCAGTTGCACATCGATCGCGCGCTGAGCGCCAAGCCCGCCGCCGAAGCCGCCTCTTTTCGCCGAGGTCTCGCCGCTGCCGCTACCGCTGTCAAGAGCGGCAAGTCCACCACCGCGTTGCTCACCGAACTCAGCGCCGCCAAATCGCCATTCTTCCAGCAACTCAAAGGCCTCACCATCGATGGTTACTACTCATCGAAAGAGGGCCTCGCCACCGAACTGGGCTGGCACGGTCAAGTCGCGGTCTCCGAGTTCAAAGGCTGCACGCACAAAGAGCACCAGGGCTGAGATATCGATATGGCACAACTGATTCCCTCGCAAAAAGTGCATGACGTCGTGATCGTTGGCTCCGGCGCGTCCGGCGGCATGGCGGCGTGGAATCTCACGCGCAAAGGCGTCGACGTGCTCATGCTCGACGCCGGCTCCAAGTTCAATCGCGCCGGCTTCTGGAGCCACGTCAAACCGTGGGAGTGGAACCCGCGTCTCGACTCCGGCCGCAAGCCCCCGCAGTTTCTACTCAACCTCAAAGAGCAGCCCTACGAATATCCCAAAGACCGGTACTTCGAGCTACAGCGCGTCTGGGGCCGCGGCGGCAAGACCAACATCTGGGGCCGCGTTTCGTTGCGTTATGGCGACGTTGATTTTGCCGGGCCCGCCCAGGATGGCTGGGAAGTGGCCTGGCCGTTCCGCTACAAAGATCTGAAGCCTTACTACGATCAGGTGGATCAATTGATCGGGGTTTGCGGCGGGCCTGAAGATCTCGACGTGCTGCCCGGCTCGCAGTATCATCTGCCGCCGCCGGCGCCGCGTTGCGGAGAGCAGTTGCTCAAGCGCGCGGCCGCCTCGGTGGGCGTGCAGATCGTCGCGGGCCGCCGCGCCGTGCTCACCAAGCCGCACAACGGGCGCGCCGCTTGCCACTATTGCGGAGCCTGCGGGCGCGGCTGCGATATCGCGGCTTTCTTCAACTCGTCAGATTATCTGATTGAGCCCGCCCTAGCCACCGGGCGTCTCCAGGTGATCGACAACGCCGTCGTCGCGCGCGTGCTGGTCGGCGACGATGGCAAGGCGAACGGCGTGCAATATTTTGACCGGCAATCGGGCGCTGAGCGCACCGTGCGCGCCAAGACCGTGATCGTCGCCGCGTCCACCGTAGACTCCACGCGCATTCTCCTCAATTCCAAATCCACCAGGTATCCCAACGGCATCGGCAATTCCAACGACGTCATCGGCCGCTATCTTGTCGAGCAGGTGCGCTTCCACGTCTACGCCTTCATGCCCGAACTCCTCGGCGGCCAGGTCCACAACGACGACGGCATCTCCGGCGAGCACGTCTATCTGCCGCGGTTCAATCATCGCGACGGGCGCAAGCGCGACTATCTCCGCGGCTTCGGCATGCAGTTCTGGGGCGGGGGCGCCAATTCCAACGCCAGCTTCGCCAAAGGCCTCGATGGCTTCGGAGCCGATTTCAAGCGCGACGTCAAGCGCCGCTATCCCGCGCTCGTGGCGTTGCACCCCTACGGCGAAGTGCTCCCCTATCGCGACAACCGCATCACCGTCGACGGTACGCAAAAGGATAAGTACGGCGTGCCGGTAGCAAAGATCGATTTCAAGATCGGCGACAACGAGCGCAAGATGATCGGTGACATGTACGACACCGTCGAGAAAATTCTCCACGCCGCCAAAGCCGAGCCGCTCCCCTACCAGCGCGGCGCGCTCGACCACGCCGGTTCAGCCATTCACGAGCACGGCACCGTGCGCATGGGCGACGACAAGAAGCGTAGCGCGTTGAACGGCTTCTGCCAGATGCATGAGGTGAGTAACGTCTACGTGGTGGACGGCGCCGCATTCCCCACGGCAACGGAGAAAAACCCGACGTTGACGATCCTCGCCGTGGCATGGCGCGCGACAGACTATCTGGCCGACAAGCTACGCAAGGGCGAGGCATGAGAGAATCAGACCGAGCTGCGACCGAAGGGAGCGGCCTTCGCTAACCCAGCGGAGGCTGTCGCCCGATCACCGTGGCCCTTATCTTACTTCGCTTGGGTATGATCGACCGGGCGCTGAGCAGTACATTCTCGTGCGCCACGGGCGGAACATCTGAACTCCGTACCAGCAGTCCGTGGCTTGCGCACCGCGCGAAGCTTGAAGTATAGTTCGGATCTCCCGGCTATGGCCTCCAAGACTTACCTTCGCTCCGCGCAGTCCACACCACTGGTGTCCTGCGTGATGCCAACCTACAATCGGCGCCGCTTCATCCCGCAGGCACTGCGATGCTTCGCCAATCGGACCTATCGCAATGCGGAGCTGATTGTGGTGGACGACAGCGAGCGGAGCGTGCGAAACCTCTGCGAAGGCGTGGAGGGCGTGCGGTATCTCCGGGTGATGGTTTCCACCGCCGGGGCCAAATTGAATCTCGGCTTTGAGGCGGCGCGGGGCGAGATCGTGCAAAACATCGATGATGACGACCACTATGGTCCCCGCTTCATCGAGTCTTCGGTCAAACGTCTGCTCGGCAAGGATCGCGAACGTGCTCTGGCGACCCGTTGCTGCTTCCTGACCCTGGTGCGCTCCGATGGCGTTCTCCGCCATAGCGGAGAGGGATGGACCGCCGGCGGCGCGCTCTGCGTCTACCGTGACATGTGGCGGCGCATCCCCTTCAAAGAGGTCGACCTGGGGTATGACAGTCAATTCATGCGCGACCATCAGCCCGAGATCGAGCTCATCTGCGACCCCGAGCAATACGTCGTGGTGCGGCATGGGCTGAACACCTGGAACTCTGTGGCGAGCAGCCGCTTCAAGAAAGTGATGCGAACCGATGACTATTTCCGCACGCAGCCCCCTTACAAGAAGACCGCCGCTCAGCTCCTGGATGCCGAGACGCAGGCTTTCTATCGTAGGGTGCTGCGCTGGCGGAACATGCCCGGGCGAGAGTAAGATTTCACAAAGGCTACGTCACGCCCTATCTGGCAATAGGAATCGCACTTCCTGCGATGCCAGGGAGCAATGTTCTTCGGGAAGCAGCGCCCAACATTGCCAGGTGCAGTCACCGGTTGATGGGACATCCATTTCAACAGCCGCAGTGGGAGAGGAATTCACCAAGCTGAACTTCAGATCCTGAAGGACGACCTCGAAAACATAGCGAATCGCTCCAGAGACTTGGCCGCAGGTGAGCCGCACCCGGCGGCCGGGAAGGATTTCCGTCATTTCCGGTTCGGGGCCAGGGACGTTTGGGTCCAAAAGGTAACCCTCCACCGGCGCTGTTTCGGCATCAAGGTCTTTCCTGCCGGGATGAATATCGAAATCCTTGGGTACCTTCATGCGCCACATCCCACGTCCGTAGCTTCCGGCAAACAGGGTCTTTGAGCCGTGATGATAGATGATGTCGGAGATCACGGCACTCGGCATGTTGCCCGAGATCGATGCCCAACGTCCATCGAAGCCCAGCACCCAGGGTCCCGCATCTCCGGCCACAAAGAGCCGGTACGGGAAGTGCGTCTCAAAAGCCAAGCCGTTCATGACAACGTTTGGTAGTTGAGGGTGCCGCTCCGGGCCCCGATCGATGTCCTCCCAGGTTTGTCCGGAGTCCAGCGAGCGAAAAACGTGGGAGTGCGGGTGAGGCTGGTTGAGTGAATCGAAGTGGAACATCTGGGCCAGCCCTTGCTTGTCGGTCGTTACCACTTCCTCCAAGGTGCCGATGGGGAGTCTGCCGCCAGGGCGAGTAAATCTGAGTTTGGCGCCGGCAACCGGGCGGCCTGAGGAGTCGCTAACCTCAGCCTCCACCACGCTGGACTCGCGATGCCCGTCATCCAGCACGATCGCCGACCGCGCAGTCGAGGCGACCGTCACAACCACGATTCGGGCGTCCTTCGGATGAGTTTCAATCTGGGTGATCACGTGGTTAGGTATTTCCGGCCCGGCCAGATCCTCCGACCAATCTTCATATTCCCGCCCGCCCCGGAGGCGGAAGATGCCGCCCCGGGCCGTCCCGATGTACATCACTTCGGGGTCGGCCGCGGCAATCTCGATCGCCGAGATCGCCGAACCATCGAAGCCAAAAGGAGACGTCCGCCAAGCCGGCTTCGGTTTCCGCTTCTGGTAGATGGTCCACCATAGCCGGTTTGTGCCTAGGAACAACTTCGCCGGGTGGCCGGCCTTGGCGGGTTTAGTCGCCATCACCGTCAGTCCCGCCACGTTTGCTTCGGTCCGCATGACCGGCGGAGAGAAGTCCTGCCAAGTTGTATCGCCACTCAGCCCCCATTGGCGACCCGGTTGGTGGCAATGGGTTTCGGTCGAGAAGCTCGAGCCAAAAACCAGTTCCAGCTCATCCCGGTCGAAGACGAGGTATCCGCCATCGCCGGTCAACACCCTTGTGAAAGCGAGGTCGCCCGGCTTCCGGAATCCCGTCCCTTCCTTCACGCCGGCCAGCAGCGTTCCGTTGTCCTGCGTGCCGCCGCCGTAAATCCTGCCTTCCTTGTTCGCCTGAGCCGCGTCGACGGCGTAGAACAGGATCGTATTCATCCCGTGGCTGGAGGCCCGCCACTTTGTCGCTTCCGCACGAAGACTTTGCCTGGTGACGGGTAGCCCGTGTTCGTCGTCTTCCGATCTTTCCCCGAGATTCGTGCTCTTGAACACGCCGCCATCATTGGCTACGTAGATCGTCTTGCCGCCCGGCATCAGGATCGCATGTTGATCTGGATGGAGGTAGCGGGGGCTCAGAGGATCGGATACCGAAATCGACCGCCAGGTTTCGCCGCCATCTTCGGTCAGAAAGAGGCCCTGCGCTCCGCAGACAACAATGTTGGGATTGTCCGGGTGAATGGCGATCGTGTTGTTATAGCCTAGAAAGCCCTGTTTTGCGAAAACGCCTTTGGGGTCAGGACACTCTTGCCAGCTGTTCCCTCCGTCTTTGGAACGGTAGACCCCGCGCACCCGCTGGCCCTTGTTGCCCTTCGTCTTGCTGGCGGTGGGCCGGCTGGAAACTAGCGCAAACAGCACCTCCGGACGGTTCTTGGAAATCGCCAGGCTGATGCGCCCGCACTCTTCCCCAGGAGGCAAGCCCTTTGGCCGATCCCAGCTATCGCCGCCGTTCCTGGTCCAATAGATGCCGTTGACGGTTCCGCCGGCCTCGATGGCGGCGAACAGGGTGTCCGGGTCTTTGGGATGGTACAGCACCGAATAGCAGTTGTAGGGACGGGTGCTCCACTCAGTCACGAACCCCAGTTCGTTTCTCTTGTTCACCATGTAGAGCCCACCGGGCAATTCGTCATCGTTGCTGATCGAGCCGAACGCGAGATTTCCGTTGGCGGAATAGCAAAGGCTGGCAACGCGGCGCGGAGCGTGATCGCGATCCTCGGTTGTCTGCCGGCGCTTGCCTGGAACGTAGCCGAACGGGCGCCAGGTGAAGCCGGCATCGTTGCTCTCATAAATGCCGCTGCCCGGATAGGAAGCGGTTTCCAGATTGCCTTCACCGGTGGCACAGACGAGGCCGGATGAGTTGCGTGGGTCGATGGCCACGGCGCCGATGCTCTGGCTGAGCGAAGCAGGCCAACAGGATTCCCACGTACTACCCCAGTTTGCCGACTTCCAGAGTCCCCCCGCCGCCGAACCGGCATACAATACGCTGGGAGTTTTGGGGTCTTCCGGCAGAAGAGTCCGGGGATCGCCGGCCAGGCATGTCGTGCGGCCCGAAAAATTGCATGGGCCAGCGTCATCCCACAGTGCATTGGCCGCCTTGGGATACTTATGCCGGCTTAGCCAGAACTCTTCCAGGTCGCGCGGCGCCGCATCGCGCGCGGGCGAAGCAAACCGCTGGATCGCTACCTCATGGCGAAATTTTTGGGTGAAGCTTTTGCGCATGAAGGACTCAATTCCGCTGGAGGGCGGTTGCCCGCCCTCCAGCCGCTGTCTGGAATTAATTAGGCGTTGGCGGAGGTGTAGTCGTGATGGGTATGGATTTGGCGGTGGCTCTGGCCGTATTCAACATCCGAGCGACAGCCGCACGCACTTGGCTGCTGTTCCTCAGACTCGCATTGCCTTTCACCACCTTGGCCAGCGCCTTACCGGCAGCACTGAGGTTCTGGATAGCCGCGCCAAACGCGGCCAGTTCTGCAGCGCCCGGTTTCTTGGAGGGGGCCGCTTTGGGGGCCGTCTTCTTCTTGGTTGTTGCCATGTTTATATTTCTCTCTCTTTCTTCGTTGTTAGTCTCTACCACTTCAAACCGAAGCGTTCGCAGAACCAGTCGTCATCGCGAACCCGCTTCGCCAAAATTTCCCGCCGGCGCGCCGCGAGGTTACTGTCGGCCACCAGCGCCAGAGCCTCCCCAAACGAGGGATAGATTCGTAGGGAGGTAACCACCACGCCCAGCCGTTCCGCATTGAAATGAACAAAAGCCAGGCGCAACCGGTTATGCAGATACTGCGGCCAGCCAACCGGAAACGGAGATTTCGTCCTGAAGCGATGCCGGACCAGGGTCTCGGGCACAACCAGCAGATTATATCCCAACAGCCAAAGCCGCACGGAAAACTCATTGTCGACATTGCCGCGCTGCAGGAGCCCCGGGTCCCAGCCGCCTCCGGTTGCCTCAACCACGTTGCGCCGCATCGCCACGCAGCAGCCCGGCAAGATCGGCACCGCCACCGGTCCTTTCGGTTTGCGCCTCAGCCAGCGCACTTCCATCGCGGGCCCGCGGAACGTCAGACCATAGCCTCGCATGCTGGTCGCGGGCAGTTTGGTAATAGCGGGCGCCACCGCCCCGACCTTTGGGTTCTCGAGCGGCTCAAGCAGGGGCTGCCACCAATTCCGGTCGAACCCCAAATGCGCGTCGGCAAACACGATCACCTCGCCGCTCGTCTTGCTCGCCCCCAGCACACGAGACTTGGCCACCCCAATCGCGTTGGATCGCACAAGGCGGACACGCTTGCCGCGGCTCGCTGCGAGAAACTCCGCCGAGCCGTCGGTCGAGCCGTCGTCCACCACCACGATTTCGGCATTGCCCGGCAAGGTGTCGTCAAGATTCTCCACCGTGCGCCGCAGATACTTCCCCTCGTTGCGGCTGATCACCACCATGGAGACTTTGGTCTTACTGGACACTCTTGGACTCCTCGAGCCAGATATTGCCAGTTATTTCGGCCAGCGCGAACACCAGTTGATTGCCACCGGCACTCAGGCCGATGATATTGCCCGAACCGGCTCGGGTCCGGATGGCGAGCCGCGAGGTATGAAAGTGCTGCACCGGGAAGGCCTCGCCGAGCGGCAAGCGAGTATCGGGATGTAAGCGCTGCGCCCAGAGGCAGCGAAACCCGTCTTTTTCCGAGGTGAAGTAAAGGAACGGCCCGGCGGATGCAAAGAGTGGATCCCGGCTCAAGTCGGACTCGCCGGTCACGAGGATCCACTGGTTGCGCGGCACCGGCAGCGTCGACCCGGAAATCGGCATCACATACACTCCGCTCGCCCGCGTATCATTATTCGAAGCCGAAAAGGCCACCCATTTCCCGTCCGGTGAGAATTGTCCTCCCGAAAGCAAGAGATTGGGTGCGCCACGGTCAGCCAGTTTTATCACTTGGCCAGACGCGGCGTCGAACATCATCAGGTGGTCGTCGTGCGTGGGCTCGATCAATACGCGGTCGCCCTCAGAGGAGACGCCCGTCACCGATCCGCAACCGGCGCACAGCTTTTCGACCACACCACCGTTTGCCGGAATTGCGAACAGCTGGGACGGCCGGCTCGAGAAGAACAACCTGGAGCCGAGCGACGCGACGCGCGTGTTGTACAGATATTCGGGAGAGTTGAAGAGGATGCGCTCCCGGTTCGTGTCCAGATCTTTGCGCACAATGGACCACGTCCCCAGACGCGTAGTGATGAAGTAGAGCTGTTTGCCATCGCCGCTGATGGTGGGATTCATCTCCGGCGACAAGCGATCGGTAACCGCCTGCAATGGACCGGCGGCGAGCCCGGTATCCGGGTGAACGGGCAGCCGCCACACGTCATAGTTGATCGTTTGGTCGGCGTAGGCGAGGCGCGTCGAACCCTCCTTGCTCCTGCTGAGTGAGGCTGCTATCTGCCGGCCGGGCCCGTTGGTGACGCGCACGGGCGCGCCTCCCACTTTGCCGTCCGGCTTCAAGCCCATTCGCCAAAGGCTGGAATTGTCGCCCGCGTCCTGGGTGAAGAGCACCTGCGGGCCACCCTCGCCGGCAAACCAATTCAGCGCCTCCGGGAGAGTGCGGCCAATCAGCGGCAGTATCACTTGGCGAATGCCAACCGGTTTGGCCTTGCCGCCGCCGGACGGGACGATCCACCAGTCCACCGCAGACCGATCGGCGACAGTCCCACCCATTCCATAGACAATGAAGGAACTGCCATCGGGTGACCAGATAGGATACTGCGCCCAGGCGAGCCCGGTCTCAAGTACCCTCGGCGCGCCTCCGGCCAGATCGACAAGGAATGGCTTTGACGAGCCCGGGACCAATGATCCTTCGCGTCCTACCCAAAAGGCAATCGACTTTCCGTCTGGGGCGAAGCGCGGATTGCGTCCCTGGGGCGCAAGGCCAGTGGCATCGCCGCCCAATGCCGGCATCACGTAGATCCCGCCGCCGCCCTTCTCAGACCGAAAAGCCACTCTCGCCCCATCGGATGAAAAGGACGGATCGGTTTCATCGGCCGGGTCAGACGTGAGCCTGAGCGGTTCGCTGCCGCCCACCTGCTGCAGCCAGATGTCCAGGTTTCCTTGATTGGACCGGTCCGACGCAAACGCCAACAGCGAACCATCCGGCGAGAGGGCGGGCGCTGTGCCCAATCCCTTTTCGGTCGTGACCATGCGCAACGTGGCCAGAGCCGCCGGACTGGCCGCCGGACGCAACACACTTTGCAGGCCCAACGTCAACGCCGCGCTCGCGACGGCGGCAGCAACCACGTACCAGAGCCATCGGCGGTTTGGCATGGCCGGCTGGTCACCGCCGGTCGCTCGCTCGCTATCGGTATCCGGATCCGCGGCCAGATCCTGCAGCATCAACTTCACATCCGCCAAGCTTTGCCAACGCTCATACGGCTGCTTGCGCAAGCACTTTTGAATAATGCTCTCGAGCAGCTTCGGAACTTGCGGTAGCAACTGGCGCACCGGCTCTGGCTCGCTGGTGACGATCGCGGCCATCGTCGTGAGACTCGAGTCCCGATGAAACGCCCTTCGTCCCGTCACCATTTCGTACAGCACCGATCCGAATGCGAAGATGTCCGAACGCGCGTCCACCGGCTTGCCTTCGGCCTGCTCCGGTGACATGTAGGAAATCGTGCCCATGACTTCTCCAACGCGGGAAATCTCGCCCTCTACGGGCTCAGTGGCTCCCCCGGCGGAAAAGGCCTGCTTGGCCAGACCGAAGTCCAACACCTTGACGATGCCCCGGTCGCTGACCATTACGTTGGCTGGCTTCAGGTCCCGATGGACGATGCCTGCCTCATGCGCCGCCGCCAGCGCATCGGCGATTTGTGCTGCGATCCCCAGCGCTTTTCTCAGAGGCATCGGCCGCCGGCCGGCCATCTCGCGCAAGGTCTGTCCGGAGACCCGCTCCATTGCGATGAAGTCGATCTCTCCCTCACGCCCCACCTCATGCACCGTGATGATGTTCGGGTGATTCAGAGCTGACGCAGACTCGGCTTCGCGCCGGAATCGCTTGCGGCTGGCTTCGTCATAGCGGCCCATCGGCAGCACTTTCACGGCCACCTTGCGGTTCAGACTCTCGTCCAGCGCCTCGTAGACGAAACCCATTCCGCCTGAGCCCAGCGGGCCTTGTATCAGATAGTGGCCCAGCCGTGTGCCGGCGGAGATCGCCGGAGTAGCACGCCGCCCCGCGTGTCCGCTGGCGGCGAAGGTTACGGTTCTGTCGGCAAGCCTCCGCAGCAGTTCCTCGCGCGCGGCAAGGTCGGGACACTGAGCGGCCACATAGTCATTCCGCTGATCCGCGGGTAGGGATAGCGCAGCCGAATATATGTCTTCCGGCGAGGGCGGCGGGCGGTCACTCATGATTGATACAACGTCTGCCCATGTTCGACGGCCTGACTAAGCTGCCTGAATTTATAAATTCGCGCTACGCTTCGGCGTTCACCCGGTCCCGCAGAGCCTTCATGTATCCAAGCGTGTAGGCGTAGTTGGCTTGCGGATACATGGCCCCGCCGCCCGGCACGTGATCCGGAATAATGATTCCGTCGAAGTTCACCTTGCGTAGCGCCTTCATCACCTTGTACATATCCAGGTAGCCGTTGTCGACAAACGCCTCGCGGAACTTGGGCAGCGGCGACGTAACGTTGCGGAAGTGGATCTTGAATAGCTTCTTCTTGGCGCCAAAGGCGAGCGCGGTTTCAATCGGATCCCGGCCCATCCCTTTGCCGCCTTCGCCCCACGTGCCCACGCACAAGCAGGCGCCGAAGTTAGGGCTGTTGGCGATCTGGAAGGCGCGCTCGTAGGCGTCGTAGTTAGTAAACAAACGCGCCACGCCGCCAAGAGAGGCCACTGGCGGATCATCCGGATGCAGCCCGATCTTGACGTTGTTCTTTTCCGCGGTCGGCATCACCGCGCGGATGAAAGTCGTGAAGGTCTTCCAGACGTGATCGACCGGGTATTCCTTGTCGAAGGACTTGGGCAGCTTGCGCGCGACGTCGACATCGAACTCGCGCGTCGGCGAACCCCGGATGGTTCCCATGGCCGTCGCATAGAAGCCCGGGATCGGCTGGTTCTTGATGTTCGCCATGTGGGCGTAGGTCGTGTAGTGGATGCCGGCGCGGCCCAGGTTCGCCAGGTATTCCTTGTATTGCTCAATCTTGCGGTCGACCCCGGAGGAGCCCAGCACGATGGTGGGGTCGCAATGCAGGTCGATGATGCCGATGTTGTAGATGCGGACGCCATTGGCCTCAAGCTTCTTGCGCATCGCGGTCATCCAGTCCGCGTTGTTGTTCGCAATCGAAGTCCAGATGGAAACGGCTTCGATGCCGTTGTGGCGCAAGAGCGCCAAGTCCTCTTCTTTGGGATTGTCGGTGAACGACATGCCAAGGATGATACCGGCCGGTGGCTTGGTCTGAGCGTTAGCGTAGTAGAGCAAGCCGGCATTGGCGGCGCCGGCTCCGAGTCTGAGAAAGTTTCGTCGTTCCATATCTTTAGAAGAGGACGCGGACTCCGAATTGAATGCTGCGCGGGTTGCCGGCCTGCGTGATGCGCCCGAAGTCCTGATTGGTGACGTCGGTGCTGGCGCCGCGCACTTCAAAGAACGGGCTGTTGGTCAAGTTGAACATCTCAGCGCGGAACTGCACGTTGAAGCGCTCCTTGATCCGAGTGTTCTTGAAGATAGACATGTCCAGGCTCTTGCGGCCGGGTCCGCGGAGATCGGGCTGAGTGAGCGAATCGGTGGGCACGGTGAAGGGTTTCGCTCGCACAAAAGAACTGGTGTCAAACCACCGGTCGAGCGTCTGGCCGCTGTCGAGCACGCCGCTCTTGAGGCGGTCTGCCCGGCCATTGGTGTACTGGAAACTGTACAGGTTGGTGTCGTCGGGAGCGGTGATCAGGATCGGGCGGCCCGACTGGAAGATCGTGATGCCGTTCCACTGCCACCCGCCGAGAATGTGGCTGGCGAAACCGGAGTTGACCCAGCGCTTGCCCTTGCCGAAGGGCAGATCGTACAGGTGGCTGATCACGATGCGATGGGGAAGGTCGTTGGCCTCGAGGCCGCGATTGTACTTGGGATTGTAGAGCGCGTTGGACGGACCCACCACCCACGTGTTCGAATCGCCGCCAATCGAGGAGATCGTCTTCGAGAGCGTGTAGGCCACCGAAAGGGTCAGCCCCTGCGAGTAGCGTTTCTCAAAGCGGGCGGTCATGGATTGATACTGCGAGTCGCCGTAGTTGGCTCGGATATGCAGCACGTCCTGATACTGCGAGAACGGCCGCAGTAACTGCTTGCGCGGCACGGTGGGAAAACTGAGGGCGCCCACGGTAACTTTGCCAAAGTAGGGATTAGGCACCGCGTCGTTAAGCTTGTTGCCCCATTGCCCTAGCAGTAGCGGATCGTTGGCGTTGTCCTGGCGATTCCAGAACAGGTGCGTGATTTTGTTGCCGACGTAGGCCACTTCGGCGATCATCGTCTTGCCCAATTCACGCTGGATGCTGAAGTTCCAGTTGGCCAGATAGGCCAGCGGGTGGTTCTTCACGTCCACTCGAATATTCTGGCCGGCGAAGGTGGTGACGCCCTTCTGCGGATAGGTGAATCCGCCGGCAAAGGGATCGGTCCATGAGCCGCCCTGTGGCGGCGTGAAGGGAATCTTCTGCTCGCCGAGCGTGATGAAGTTCGTGACAAACGTGCCGGAGCCGAAATCCGTCGCCGCGGCGTTGAGACCGTTGTTGGCGGCATAGAAGAGCGCGCCCGCGCTGCGGATGACGGTCTTCGAGTTCAGCTTGTAGGCGAGGCCCACGCGAGGGGCGAACGTCTTGTAGTTCGGATCGGTATGGTAGCCGCCCGGCGGAACCCACTTGAACACACCCTTGGCGCCGGTGATCGGTTCAGTGGCGACGGGGTCGATGTAACCGATGTTGCCCCACTTCTCGCCGTACGGCGAAGTGTACTCGTAGCGGAGTCCGAGATTGAGCGTCAAGCGGCTGGTGATGCGCCAGTCATCCTGGAAGTAGGCGGACTTGTAGCGCTGGAATAGGAACATGCGCGGCGTGAAGGTGAGCGTGCCCGCCTGCGGCACTCCGAGTAACATGCTGGCAAAGCCGTGCCCGCTGTTGCTGGCCGACACCGAAGGATCGGGGCCTTGAGCGTAGGTGCGGTCAAAGAAATACTGCCCGGCGGAGAACTGCGAATTGTAGGCGTTCATCCGCATGAGTTGGTGGTCGGTTCCAAACTTGAACTTGTGTGAGCCCTTGATCCAGGTGAAGTGATATTGGGCGTGCCAGTTGTCCTGCGGCGCCAGCGTCTTGGTGGCGCCACCGAGTTGGCCCACTTCATCGGAACCGAACGTGGTGACCACCAGGCCCGATCCCGAGTTGTACTGCTGCACGGTGATCTGCGGAAACTGCTTGTAGAGTACGTTGTCGGTGACCTTCTTGGAGAAGCCGAGCGTGCCCATGTCAAAGCCCTCGCTGACCGGATAGCTGTTGAACTGGAGCCGCGTATAGGAGAAGCGCCCTTCCCCAAGCAGATTCTGCGTCCAGGTGGAAGTAAGACTCACCAGCCCCGAGCGAGTAGGGGTGGAACTGATCGTCCGGGCGGGAAACGCCTGCTCGGCCAAGTTGGAGGCGCTGTCGTTTTGTGAGCCGCCGGTGCGTCCGAAAAGGCGATGCTTGGCGCTGAGCTGATGGTCGATTCGGGCAAACCAGATGTCGGCCTTGGTCACGTTCTTGCCCGCCAGGAAATAGTTGCGCACGCCCACCGGGCCCTCGCCGGCGCGATTGGGAGCGGGCCAGAAGTTGGCGACGTTCTTAGAGATCGGGTGGATACGGTCAGCCGGAATGCGATTGCCTGGGAAGGCATCGCGAATGTACTTGCCTGGATTGGCGGGATCGGCGCGGGTCGTGAGGTGGTCGTAGACGATCGTCTGGCGGCTCTGCGGATCCAGCGTCCGCGAGAAATCTCCGGCCTTCTGCTCGCTGGTGGGAACGGTGGAGAGGAACTGATCGGGGCTGCCAATGCGCACCGCTTCGTAGTTGAGGAAGAAGAACGTACGGTCGCGCTTGATGGGCCCGCCCACCGCGACGCCCGGCGTGTTGCTTTGGAACAGCGCGCGCTTGATCTTGTTGCGATTGTTGGACCACCCGTTGGCGTTGAGGTGATCGTTACGCAGGAACTCATAGACCACGCCATGATACTGGTTGGTGCCGGACTTGGTGGCCACGTTGATCACGCCGCCGCCCGAGTGCCCATACTCGGCCGAGTAGGTGGCCGTTTCCACCTTGAATTCTTCTACCGACTCGATCGGCACCGAGTAGGATTGCCCGCCGCTGGTGAATCCGCGCGACTCGCCGCCATCCATCAGCACCGCGTTCTGCATCGCCAGTCCGCCCGAGATGCGCGAGTTAGTGGCTGACCCGATCGCGCCCTGGCCATTGCCGCCCTGCGCCGAGGTCGGAATCACGCCCGGCGCCATCGAAGCCAGGTTCAGCGGATTGCGGCCGAGGAGCGGCAGTTCGACCACCTTGCGGGATTCGACAACCTTGCTCAGGCCCGAGGTTTGCAGTTCGAGTTGCACCGCCGACGCCTCTACCTGCACCGATTCGGTGACCGCGCCCACTTCGAGCAGGGCATCGATCGTGACCGTTGTGCCCGTGGCCAGCGGGATGTTGGCAATGCGCTTGGCTTTGAAGCCCGGATTCTCGACGGTGATGTCGTAGTTGCCCGGGGTGAGAGCCGGGAACACGTAGAGGCCCGCGTTATTCGAAACCGTCGAAGTCTTGATGTTGGTGCCGACGTTGCGAAGCGTGATCTTGGCGGCGGTGACCAGTCCGCCTGTCGAGTCGCTGACGGTCCCGGTGATGGTGCCCCGTTCGCCTTGCGAGAAGGCAGGCAGAGTCCAAAGGACGATGAGGGCAAAACTTTTGAGTCGCGCATTCATGGCGGACAAACTCCTTGAAGACAAATCGATTCACTACTATACAGCTTGTCTTCCCGGAGTTCAAGCGCCTTGGAGCCATGACACGCGACGCCAAGCGGGAAAGTCTGGACAAAAACATTTTAGTCGTGTTATGTTTGGCTTCCGTCTCTTGTTATGCCAACTTTTCAGATCTATCGAATGAACGAAGGTGCGCGGTCGTCGTTCCGCGCGGCGGCCCACACCGCCGGACTGGCCTCGGTGAAACCGAAAGACTATAACAAAGCCGGCACGGCCGAGGCCGCCACTGCCTATGCGGCTTGGTCCCAAATGAACGAAAGCGACGAGCCGCTCCTGGTGGGCGACGTGCTCGAGGCGCCGGACGGTTCTCTCAGAATTTACAAGTACGTGGGATTTGAAGACGCCAAATGGGTTCTGCCTGAGATCAAGACCGGCATGGATAGCCTGCCGCTCGCCGCCGGGGGCGTCCCGGACGCGCAAGCCTCGGCATAGGGTACTATTAAGTAGTCTTCAGATGTCTGAACTTTGCACAGGCGAAGTTGGAGCCAGTCCGGTCAACTGCTTCGCCCTTGTCTCCTACATTCCCGGTCCGCTTGGCAAGATTCTCGACGACCTCCGGCGGGACCTGGAGCCTAACTCGCTCGCTCCGCGCGCTCACGTTACCCTGTTGCCGCCACGTGGCTTGGCGCCGGCAGTCACTCCTGGGGAGGCCCAATCCTTCCTGGAGCGCGTACTGGCCGACGCAACCGCGATCGAGATCCGCCTGGGCGAAATCCAGATCTTCCCGGTCACCAACGTCGTTTACGTCTCCGTCGATTCTGGTTTCCTACAGTTGAAAAGACTGCATGAGCGGCTTAACACCGGCCCGTTGACCGACGCCGAACCTTTTCACTATCATCCGCACGTCACCCTGGCCCAGGGCCTGTCGCTCTTGGAGGCCGAGCGCGTGAGGAAGCAAGCGGCTGACCGCTGGGACCTTTATCGAGGCCCCCGGCATTTCACCACCGACGCCTTCTCGTTTGTCCAGGCAAACTCGGCCAAGCGCTGGACCGATCTGGCCGAATACAGTTTGGCTCCGGCCCTCCGCTGACGAACAAGCTACTCGAAAAGACCGATCTGACCTTCGGGTTTGGCTGTCGCCGCTTTGGTTCGGCGAGCTTTGGCCAAGCCTCCCACTACTCCCATTACCTTGAATTCCTTGAGGGCTTGCCGCGGCAAAAAAACTCGCTGACTGTTGGAAAACGCATCGGGTGGCGCCAGCAGGTAGCCTTGCGGTTCCATCAGGATGAGGTCATTGGCCAGGACACCCTCAATGGAGTCATTGTCCCGAAACAGCGCCCGCACCCAGAGCCCCTCAGTCTTAGGTCTGGAGGCGAACCGACGGCGCTCCACCTGCCAGCCGTTCAGATCCCAATCTTTAACATAACAAACGCACTTGATATCCTCATAGGGCACCACAGTCACCGCGCCGGTCGGAGTCAAGAGTTCCACGCCGGTGGTCGCCAGCCAAGTTTGTGGATGAACAAATCCCGGCAGCGTGTCCCGGTCAAAACGGTAGATGACAACTTTCTTGCTGGTAGTGCCGCTCACCGAAAATGTTCTCCGGATAGGGTCGGTCTCGACGGTGTCAAACCGCCGCAACCGGTATATTGTTTAAAACAATTTGCAAGATATTGTATCATTGGCTCAATGGCCGCGCATCCGGCGGAAAAACAGGGAACGGTCCCGAAGCCAGTGGTGTCTTCACAAGTCCTGCAGTTTCTTGACTTTTGCCGGATTGAGAAGGGTCTGTCGGTCAATACCGTCAGTGCCTACCGTTTGGATCTGGAGCGCTACTGCGCCCACGGTTCGGCGGAAAACGCCGAATCGGTACGATTTTATCTCGATTCGCTCTACTCAGAGGGCTTGGCCAGCCGTTCGATTGCCCGCCACCTGACCACTTTGCGCAACTATTTCGCGTTCCAGGTGCGCGAGGGCCGCCTTGCGGCCGATCCGCTTGAAACCGTGCCCGCGCCGCGCCACGCCAAGCCGCTGCCCAAGCGGATGAACCCGGATGAGGTAGACCGGTTGCTGGCTGCGCCGGACCGGTCCCGGCCCAACGGGCTGCGCGACGCCGCCATGCTGCAGCTACTCTATGCCGCCGGCACGCGCGTCACCGAGTTGTGTCAAGTCGAGCTCCGCGGCCTCAATCTAGAGTTGGGGCTCCTCCGCGTTAACGGCAAAGGCAACAAGCAGCGCCTCATTCCCGTAGGCAAGACCGCGTTGGCCGTCATCACAGACTACTTGCGCACCGGGCGGGGCGCGCTGCTCCGCGGCCGGGCCAACCCCTACTTATTCATCACCGCCCAAGGCGGACCGATGACTCGCCAGTGCTTCTGGCAGTTAATCAAACGATACGGCCTGCAAGCCGGGATCTCGCAGCCGCTGACGCCTCACCTGCTGCGCCACACCTTCGCCACCCATCTGCTCGACGGCGGGGCCGACCTCCGCAGCGTGCAGACCATGCTCGGCCACGCCGACATTTCAACAACCCAGATTTATACCCATGTCATGCGATCCAGACTACGGAAGACCGTCGATGAGCATCACCCGCGCGCGTAAGCGGCGGTGGCAGCAGGTTGCTGCCGCCGCGGCGATTGCCAACGTCGTTGACCCCGGGCTGGACGCCGGACCAAGGAGCGTTGCCCGATGAGCGACTACATGTTCATGCTCGAGAGCCATCTGAGCCCGGAGCAGAATCAAGTTGTCAGTTGGGTGGAAGCCGCCGCCACCCAAGCCGGAGTGAATGCCTTTCTCACCGGTGGAGCCATGCGCGACACCATGGGAGGCTCACCCATCCGCGATTTGGATTTCACGGTCGAGGGCAATGCGCTCAAGCTGGTGAAGTACCTCGAGCAGAAACACCAGGCCAAGGTTATCGACGAATCGGAAGACCGGCGCGGCGCCGAGCTGCTTTTTCCCAACGGGGTGCGCGCGCAAGTGGCCTCGGCCGTCCAGTTGATCTATGCCAAGCCCGGCGCCAAGCCGCAAGCCAAACCGGCGTCGATCCACGACGATTTGCGCGGCCGCGATTTCACGATCAACTCGATCGCCATTTCGCTGAACAAGGCCTCGCGCGGGCTGCTGCTCGATCCCACCAACGGTCTGTCCGATTTGGAACGCCGCGAGATCCGCGTCAATTCCCACTACACGCTGTATGATGACCCGTCGCGCATCCTGCGGATGTTCCGGCTGCGCGCCCGGCTTGGTTTTGAGCTCGACCCGCGCACCCAGTCGCAGTACGAAAACGTGCGTGAGGCCGGCCTGGAGACCAAGATCGGGCTCCGGGAACTGCGCGAGGAACTGCGTCAGATGGCGGACGAGCCCAACCCGCTGGCCGTACTCGAGACGCTGGATAAAGAAAAGCTGGCCACACTGTTTTCGCCGGCTATGACAGGCGCCAAACTCAATACGTCCGGCTTCAGCAAACTGGACAAAGCGCGGCAGGCCGTGCCCTACGGCATGGATTTCCACACGAGCAACATCGGGCTGTTTCTCTACCTGCTCACCGAGAAGTTCACACCCAAGGAAAAGGCCGAGCTGATCTCGCGCCTGAGTCTGACCAAGGACGAAGTGGAGGCGTGGCACAAGATCGAAGGCCGCTCCAAGAAACTGGAGAACGCCCTCAAATCGCCCAAGCTCAAGAAGCCCTCGCAGGTATACACGCTGCTCAAGGCCGCGCCCGGCGAAGAGGTATTGTTCCTGGTGATGTTCTCGGAGAATCGTCTGGTCAAAGACCGGCTGAAGAATCACCTGCAGAAGTACCTACCCACGGCGCATGAGGTGGGTGACCGTGAACTGGCGCACCTGGATCCAAATTCACCGAAATACAAGACGGCGCGGCAGGACCTGATCCTTGCCTACGTAGATGGCCGGATCAAGAAGCCGGAACCGCCGCCGGAGCCACCGCCCATGCCCCATGGACATCGTGGGCCGGGCCGGCCGCCTGGACGCCCGCCCGCCTCGAACGCGCCGATTCTGATCCCGAAGTCTCCTACTGCGCCGCCGCCTCGCGTGGCCCTGCCCCAGGGTTCGCAACCGGGCCTGCGTATGCCGTTGACCCGCCCAGCTGGATCTTCGCCGCCTATCTCTTTTGCCAAGCCCGGTCCCTCGGTCCCGCTGACCGCGCGCCTCACCCCGCCGCCGATCATCATGCCGTCCCCGCCGTCGCCCCCGCCCTTCAGCCGGGGCGCCGCCAGACCAGCGCCGGTGGTAGCCCCGCCCGTGGCGGCTCCGGTGGCCAAGAAGGCTCCGGCAGCCGCACCAGCGGTGGCCAAGAACAAACCCGCCCCGGTCGCGGCTAAACCGAAGGCAACTCCGGCGAAGGCCAAGGCCAAGGCGCCGGCGGTCAAAAAGAAAGCCGCCGGTAAGAGCAAATAGACCTCCGCTTGCCTGCGCAGGCGCGATGACGACGAACGTCGGAAGGTGGCAACTCGATCATGACGCCGAAGCTACCCGGCAGTGCTTCTCCGCACAGGCCGTTGGCACCTCGGTGCCGTGTGACTGTGCCGGGTGCCGGAACTTCATGGCGGCGCTCAATCACGCTTTCCCGCCCGCCTTCCGCGCGCTGGCGGAGACGCTGGGCCTAGACCTCACCAAGCCCGCCGAGCTTTGTCACTGGGGCCGCGAAGATGCAACCGGACTCCACCTCACCGGAGGTTGGTTCCATTTCGTCGGCTCGATTGTTGAGGGTCGCGACGCCTTTCAGAAATCGGGCTTGGCACTGGAGCCGTTCGGTGCCGGATTTGAGGTGGGGTTCACTTCGGAGGTCCAGCTTGTGCCCGAACGGTTTCGGTTGCAACCTGCCATCACGCAACTAGAATTTATGACGCGCGTGCCTTGGGTCATCTCCGATCCCGAGGCGAAATAGCTTGCAATCACCCCGCGATTGGCTCGTCAATTCCGATGTTAAAAACCTCGACGGCCAATCATTCTGGGGACGTCTTGACTCCCGCGGATGACCGAAAGAATCTGCAAAGGTTTGGTGGCAGAATCAGGTAGTCCCGCATTGCCCAAAACAAGATGGGCCGGTCCTCTGCAAGGTCCTCGCGCCTGTGGCCCGCGCCCGGAGTGCGTGCCAAAGCGGAAGGCCTCGACGAACTCAACGACCATCTGCCGCGCGACCCGATAACCCGCTTCTTCCAGGTAGTACGTGCGAATACAGACAAGGTCTTCCTTGGCGACTGGCATTAGGACGTATGTGCTCATCCTGCCTTGCGTTCACGAGTATCAAGGTCCTCAACCAGATTTTGCATGAACGGCTCACCGTCGGCACCTTCGCCGCGGTCGGACTCGCCAAGGGCCTGGTCAATGCGACTTCGAAGCTTCCGCATCTGCGCGGCCCGTATTTCGTCCTTGTGCTCCATTAAGCGGAGGGCCTCCCGAACAACCTCGCTGGCCGAGTTGTAGCGGCCAGATTGGACCTTGCTCTGGACTAGTTGTTCGAGTTCTGGGGTCAGGTGTACATTCATGGGGACTTTATCATCCTGAGGATACGCCCTACGCCCTATGGCCAATTCTGTCAATCTTGGACATGGGCCAATTTTGCGCAAAACTGCCGGCGTCCACCGGTAAGTAGTGACGCCGGGTCCGGCCGGGTAGATGGAGCAGTGCTTCAGGTGCGGCGCGAGCCGCCACATAGCGGACTGACCACAGCCTAGCGACAAGCGCGAAAGGGGGCTTGTGCATCCGTGCTGGTAGTGGTAAAAACAAGTTGGCTGGAAGCTTCCTTGACGCTTCACACTCTTGATCGTGTTGACGATCCTAAGAATAGCCCGGCCAGCGAACGGCGTGGTTCGATTCCAACGCCGAACGCAACGTTCTTTTGGTAACGCCCATCTCCCGGAGAACTACTATGTTGTCGACGCTCTTATCGCACGAGCCTCAGTCCTTGCCATCGAAGGCCACCACCGCAGCCCAGGAGAGTTCTGCTGTGCAACCTCAACAGCAACAACCGCAGCAGCAGCAGCAAGTAGAGCGGACGCTGCGCCGCCTCGCCGCCTGTCAAGCCAGGGAGCAGAGCGACCAG
>JAYTKJ010000862.1:0-4491 GCA_043730365.1 Acidobacteriota bacterium
TAATCAATCCCCAGCGTGCACCACCTCTCGGCCTTTAGGCTCATCTTGCGTGAGAATCGGCCTCCTGCTCCAGGCTCATCTTGCATGAGACAAGACTCCCCCTTGCGGTTCGCCGCCAAGTTTAGTTGAATCATAGTAATCGGTCTGTGACAGCCAAGTTGGAGTGTCCGCAGATCAGGCATTTGGGAAAGGGTGTCTATCAAATGAACCAGCTAACCAGGCTGTTCGCGCTTTCGTCTTTGGCTGCCGGTTCCATCTTCGGACAAGCGGTCACTTCTCTTTCGGGTGTGGTCACGGATCCCACTGGAGCCGCCATTCCGGGCACTTCAATCAGGCTGACCAACCTCGAGATCAACACCGTCCGTGAGACGTCGTCTGACGGGGAGGGCCGGTATTCGTTCAGCGCCCTGGCGCCCGGTCTCTACAAGCTCCTCGGCAAGAAGGAAGGGTTTGCCGACGTCTCGGTGCAGAATCTGCGTCTTCTCGTTAATACGCCGGCCACGGTAAACGTGGCGTTTGAGAAAGTGGGCAGCGTGTCGCAGACGATCGAGGTCAGCGCCGAGACGGCGCAACTCAACACCGTGGATGCGACTCTCGGCAATTCGTTTGGCACCAAACCCATTCTGCAGTTGCCGTTCGAGGGCCGCAATGTGGCCAAGATGCTATCGTTGCAAGCTGGCGTCTCCTGGGTGGGCGATACCGACAGCGTCAACGGCGGTGTGAGTGTGGCGACGGACAGGGGCGGCGTGGTCAACGGCGGCCGCAGCGACCAGAGCAACCTCACCCTGGACGGCGTGGACAACAACAACCAGCAGACGCGCCAGGCGTTCACCGGCATCATGCGTGTGACGCTCGATTCGGTGCAGGAGTTCCGCGTCACCACCACCAACGCCAATGCGGATTCCTCGCGCGGCTCGGGAGCCCAGGTGAGCCTGGTGACCAAGAGCGGCACCAACACGCTGCACGGCTCGGCCTATGAGTATCTGCGCAACAAAGCGGCCAACGCCAATTCCTTCTTCAACAACCAGATCGGCCTGAAGACTCCCAAGCTGAACCGCAACATCTTTGGAGCGAGCCTCGGCGGGCCCATCAAGAAGGACAAGCTGTTCATTTTCGGCAACTACGAAGGCCGGCGCGATGTGCGCGAAGACAACGTGCTGCGCACGGTGCCCACCGATTCGATTCGCAACGGCATCGCGTCCTTTGTTTCGCAGGCCGGCGGCGTCGTGCAGATCGGCTCGGCGGAGCTGGCCAGCCGTCTCAACTATGCGCCCGGCGCCAATCAAGCGGCACTAGACCTCTTCAAATCCTATCCGGCTCCTAACGACTTCACGGCGGGCGACGGTCTGAACAGCGCGGGTTATCGCTTCAATGCCCCCAAGAAAGACAAGTTCGACACCTACATTTCGCGCCTTGACTATGTGGTCAATGGCAAGCACAACCTGTTTGCGCGCGGCCAACTTCAGGACGACATCGAACGCGGAACGCCGCAGTTCCCAGGCCAGGCGCCCAACTTCCAGGATCTGACCAATAGCAAGGGTCTGGCGTTGGGCTGGAACGCGGTTTGGAGCAACCATTTGGTATCGAGCACGCGCTGGGGTCTGACGCGCCAGTCTTTTGAGAGTGCCGGCATCGGCACATATGCGTTGGTGCGCTTCGCTCGCTTGTACGACAATCGGGTGGGCCTGGACCGTTCGTCGCGAGTGATCACGCCCACGCAAAACCTGACGCATGACTTCACGCTGAACAAGGGTGCGCACACGCTGCAATTCGGTGGCAGCTATCGCTACTACACGATTGACCGCCTGAACTATGGCAACAGCTATTTCTCGGCGCAAAGCAACTCGTCGTGGCTGACCGGCTCCGGTCAGATCTTGAGCGCTCCGTGGGTAGGCACTGCGGCCGATCCGGCTAGCATTCGCATTGCGCCAGGCAGCCGCACGCAGTTTAATGACGCGATTGCCTCCATCTTCGGTTTGGTGACGCAAGTCACGTCCAACTACAACTACCTTCCTAGCGGCGGCGGCGTGACAGCCCTGCCGCAAGGCGCTCCGGCTCCGCGCAAGTTTCGCGGCGAAGAGTCTGAAATGTTCTTTCAGGACACCTGGAAATTGCATCGAGGGATTACGGTGACGGCTGGCTTGCGATATCAGTATTGGCCGGCTGTGTATGAGGCCAACGGCGTGCAGACCAGCCCCAATATCCGGTTGAGCGAGTGGTTTGATACGCGCGTGGCCAACGCCGGATCGGGCCTCGCCGGACAAACGGGTCTGCCACCGATTTCCTACAACCTGGCTAGCAGCGCGCAGGGCCGACCGCTGTACGACAACATGCACAACTGGTCTCCGCGATTGTCAATCGCGTTCTCTCCGCAAGGCAATGACGGCCTGACCAAGATGCTGTTTGGCGGCGCCGGGAAGAGCGTCCTGCGAATGGGCTGGGGTCTTTACTACGATTCGTTTGGCGCCGGTCTGGTCCGGGGCTTCGATGCTTCGGCGCTGGGCTTGTCAACGAGTTTGAACAACGCGTCCGCGCGGCTGACGTTGGCCGAGACGCCCCGGTTCACGACGTTGTTCAGTATTCCGGCCTCCATCGTAACGCCCGCGCCCCCTGCGGCTTTCCCGGTCGTGCAGCCGAACAACTTCGCTATCACCAACAGCCTGGATGACCGGCTGCGAGCGCCTTACGTGATGCGTTACAACCTGTCGTTCCAACGCGAAGTCAAGGAAGGCTGGACGGTCAACCTCGCTTATGTAGGCAGCGCCGGACGCCGCACGTTGACGTCGGAAGATCTAGCCACACCCCTCAACATTCGCGATCCGCAATCGGGCACAACGTGGTTTCAGGCCGCCCAAGCCTTGTTGCAACAGATGCCGCTCGATGCCCGGCGTCAACTTGGCAACGTTACGGACGCGACGATTCGCGGGATCAAGCCTATCGCCTATTTCGAGAACCTGTTCCCGGGTCTGGCGGCCGGTGGACTGACGGCCACGCAAGGTATGGCGCAGCAGTTTGCCGACTCCTTCCCGGATTCGACGGCGGTGCTGGAAAACCTGGATCGCTTTCAGGATCCGAGCGCCAGCCGGCTGGGCCGGTTCGCCTTCTATAGCCCGCAATACTCCTACCTGCGCGCAATTCGCAGCGTGGGATTCTCTAGCTATAATTCTTTCCAACTGGGGACCCGGAAGTCTTTCAAGAACGGGGACCAGATTGACTTCAACTGGACCTACTCGCACTCCATCGATCTGGGCTCAACTACCGAGAACAACGCCGACGCCGGCCGTGGCATCATCATCAATCCTTACAACCGCCGCCAGATGCGCGCCTCTTCCGATTTCGACCAACGGCACAACATCAACGGCAACTATGTGTACAACCTGCCGATCGGCAAGGGCGGCCGGTATTTCACCAACGTCAATTCGGTGCTGAATCAGCTTGTGGGCGGCTGGCAACTGGGCGGCCTCTACCGCTGGACCACGGGCCTGCCGGTTTCGGTAGGCCACAACCGCACCTGGCCCACCAATTACAATTGGGCCGGCAACGCCACCACCGTGGGAGGCTTTGTCGACGGCACCAACAAGAACGGCGCATCGCCGGTGAAGATCGCCAACCCTGCCAGCGAAGCGCGGAACTCGGGTCCGAATATCTTCAAGGATCCGGTGGCGGCCCAGCAGGCGTTCGGTTACACGCTGCCGGGTGAGATTGGCGACCGCAATCATGTTCGCGGCGACGGGATTTTCAACATCGACATGAGCCTGGCCAAGAACTTCAAGATGCCGTACAAGGAAACGCACAATCTGCAGTTCCGTTGGGAGGTCTTCAACGTCACCAACACTGTGCGTTTCGATCCTTTGAACGCCAACATCGGCCTCAGCCAACTCAGCAACTTTGGAAAGTACACGGGGACGCTGCAGCCTTCACGGGTGATGCAGTTCTCCTTGCGCTACGATTTCTAAGTGGCTTTTCTGCCTGTGGACGCCGCCTACGACCGGTGGGCGGCGTTCTATGACAGCTATGACAACCCAATGGTGTTCATGGCGTCGCAGGCGATTGATGCAAGCATTGGAGATCTGGCTGGGGTCCGTGCGGCTTTCGAATTTGGCTGCGGCACGGGGCGGAACCTCGAGTTGTTGCGATTACGGGGCGTCGCTTCGCTGTCCGGCTGCGACCTATCCGTGGGCATGCTCGACGTGGCTCGCCAACGTTGCCCCGGCGTTCACCTCTTTCTGCACGACATGACCTGGCCGCTGCCATCGGAGACAGCGCCGGTGGACCTGGCGCTCTTTTGCCTCACGCTGGAACACGTGGCGGACCTGACCGCGCCGCTTGCCCAAGCGCGCCGCATTGTGTGCCCCGGCGGGCGCATCGCCATATTTGAGATTCACCCTTTCACCTCGGCGCTCGGCAAGAATTGACCATTTCCGCTCTCCAAAAGTGACCCACACCAGGAACACGATTTGCCCGTGGGCAAGAATAATGGCGAGCGAATAT
>JAYTKJ010000863.1:0-8285 GCA_043730365.1 Acidobacteriota bacterium
TGCCGATCTTCATCTGCCTCGATGACCCTGCTCTGAACGCGGCCCGCGTACAACACAGAGTCTCTCAGGGAGGACACGATGTCCCGGTGGACAGAATCGGGCCCCGGTATAACCGGTCCATCGCTCATTGCGGGCAGGCGATTCCACTGGTCGACGAAGTCTGGCTCATCGACAACACCTTGGCTGAGGCGTCCTTCACACCCATGGCCCGCTTCATGCATGGGCGGCTGGTCGACTCGGTGTCTTGACGATTTTCTATTCCGGCTTGGATTTGCTGCCGGTCTCGATCTGCACCAACTCAGCCGCCTTATCAGCCGCCGTGGCGATCGGCCTCGGTGGGGTGAGCCAGCGCCCCGGGATTCGCGCGAGATAAACCAGCCGCTCCACCAGCGGCAGCAGTTTGCGCACGGCGCCGCCGTGGAAGAGCAGACTGCCGGTCACAAGCAATGGATGCGGGATGGTGGTGCAGCAGCGTGAGCATACGTCGATCTCATTGCCCCGCCCGCGCGCATGGGCGTCACGCATCCGCCGCATGTCGCCGCCGTTCCAGATTTCGCCCAGGCTCTGGCGCTCAATATTGCCCAGGGCCGAGCCGCCGAGCATGTAGCTCTGGCAGCAAGGGTAGGTGTCGCCGTTCCACTTGACGTACATCGGCCCGCGCCAAAGATAGTGGCATGGATGGTGCTTCCAGTCGACGGCGGCGTGGCCGGCGTCGGGTCGCATGAGGTTCGTTTCATCCTCTTTAATGCGGACCTGGTTCACGCCGGGTTGCCCTTTCCAGAAGCCGATAAAATCCTCCACCTCGCCGGCGTTTCGTTCCATGCGCACCATCTGCACTACGATCTGGGGACCGCCTCTTCTTCGTTCAGCTTTCATGCGGGCCAAGCGCAGGAAGTTGTCACGCACCTTCTCAAATTTGGCTCCCTTGCGGTAGAACTCGAAAGACTCTTTGGTGGCGCCGTCGAAGCTTAGCGTCACGTGGGCCAGAGACGAAGCGAGAATGCGCTCGCAGGTTTTCTCATCGAGCAGCGTGCCATTGGTGGACAGCAGCGAGTGGATGCCGTGCTTGGCGCAAGAACCGATGCGGTCGAAAATAGCAGGGTCGAGAAACGGCTCGCCCAGGCCGATCAGCATCATATGTTCGGCGGACTGGCCGGCTTCGGTGGCGAGCTTCTCAAACACCGCCTCGGTCATGTCTTCCTTCGGCTGCTTGTAAGTCTCCCGGGGGCACATCGGGCAATAGAGATTGCACTTGGCGGTAGTTTCGACGATGAACTCCACGGGCAAGCCGGCCAGCGTCGATTGACGCCGCCAATAGCCAGCCAGGAGTTTGGTCCGGTTCCACCAACGCATAGTAGTAAGAAAGTGTTCTTATTTAATTGTAGCGGTGGCGCCAGAGGTGGAATCAAAACAAAATGGAATCAAGAGTGTTCGTGCTGAACGAAGCGCCCGTCAGACCCCGGGCCGCTTACGTTCTTTATTGGGCACAGATGAACCGGCGGGCGGACTCCAATCATGCCCTGGAGTTTGCCGCCGCGCGCGCCAACGCGCTCAAGATTCCGCTGCTGGTGTACGAAGGCCTGACGTTCAGCTATCCCTACGCCAGTGACCGCTTCCATACGTTCCTACTCGAGGGCGTGCCGGAGACCAGCCGGCGATTGTCCAAGCGCGGGATCGGCTATATCTTTCACTTGCGCCGGCGGCGCGGTGACCCCAACGACGCGCTCTACCGGCTGGCCGAGCGAGCCGCGCTGGTGGTGACCGACGACTATCCCACGTTCGTCGCGCGCGACCATAATCGCAGGGTGCCGGCGCGGATTGGGGTGCCGTACATCGCGGTCGACTCCAGTTGTGTGATACCGATGCGCCTGTTTGAGAAGAAAGAGTATGCCGCCTATACGATCCGGCCGAAGGTGCATCGGTTGCTCGATGTGCACTTGCGTCCGGTAGATCGCGTGGAATTGCGGGTGCGGTTCGCCGCACCGTTGTTGCCCGCCGAGCTGCATACCGAGGTGACCGCCGCCAACATCACCTCCTTGGTGGCAAGCTGCGAAATCGATCACTCGGTAGCTCCGGCACTTGGATTCCAGGGCGGACGGCTGGCGGCCGAGGCTCGGCTCCGCCATTTTATCGAGCACGATCTCAAACGCTACGCCGCCGACCGCAACGAGCCCAGCGCGCATGCCACCTCGAACCTAAGCCCGTGGCTACACTTCGGCCACCTGTCTTCACTCGAGATCGCTTTGGCCGCTAAACTGCACGCCGAAGACCGTGGCTATAGCGCCGCCGAGTTTCTGGAGGAGTTGATTGTGCGCCGGGAATTGGCTTTCAATCACTCGCTCTTCGCCGCCGATCCGCAGTCGCTGGCGAACGTGCCCAACTGGGCGCGCGAGACGCTGCGCAAACACGACGCCGATGAGCGCCCCTGGATCTATACGCAAGAGCAGTTCGAGCGCGCCGAAACGCACGATGCCTTGTGGAACGCTACGCAGAAAGAAATGCTGCTGCGAGGCAAGATTCACGGTTACTATCGGATGTACTGGGGCAAGAAGGTGATCGAGTGGTCGCGCTCACACCAGGAGGCGCTCGATACGATGATCAATCTGCATGACCGCTACGCGCTCGACGGGCGTGACCCGAACACATATACCAATATCCTCTGGTGCTTTGGACTGCACGATCGTCCATGGCAGGAACGTGCCATCTTCGGAATGATACGGTATATGGGGTTGGACGGTATGAAACGCAAGACTGGCGTCAACGCCTACGTGCATGAAATCTCACAGTTGGAAAAACAGTAGAAATGCAAATCGCTATGACCGGAGCTTCCGGATTCATCGGCCGCCGGCTTTCGGCCCATCTCACCACCGCCGGACATCAGGTTCGGCCGTTGGGCCGGGGTTATCATCCGGCAGCGCTTGACGACTGTGACGCGGTGGTGCATCTGGCTGGCGAGCCGGTGGCGCAGCGATGGTCTGAGGAAGTGAAGCGGCGCATTCGCGAGAGCCGTGTAATGGGCACGCGGAGTCTGGTGACCGCGTTAGGGGCCAAGGAGACTGGCCGCCCGCGGGTCCTGGTGAGCGCTTCGGCTGTGGGCCTATACGGCGATCGCGGCGACGAAGTCTTGACCGAGTCCTCTTCGGCCGGTCAAGGTTTTCTCCCCGACGTGTGCTCGGAATGGGAGCGCGAAGCCACAGCGGCGCGTGCAGCGGGCGTGCGCGTGGCGTTGATTCGCATTGGCCTGGTGCTGGGGCCGAATGGCGGCGCGCTGGAGAAGATGGTTACTCCGTTTCGCCTCGGTGTGGGCGGGCGGCTTGGGTCGGGCCGGCAGTGGATGCCGTGGATTCATCTTGATGACCTGTGCGCGATGTTTGAGCTTGCCCTCACGCAGCCGCACGTTGACGGTCCTTTGAATGGCACGGCGCCGAATCCGGTGACTAATGCCGATTTCACTCGCGCTCTGGCTCACGCCCTCCACCGGCCTGCCATCTTCCCGGTGCCGCGTTTTGCTATCAACCTGCTGTATGGGGAGATGGCTCAGATTCTGTTTGCCAGCCAGCGTGCAATGCCTAGAGCGGCCCAGGCGGCCGGGTTCAAGTTCAGTTTTGAAGACGTGGCCCAGGCCTTGCCAGCCGTGTTAACCTAAAATGGTTATGTCAATCCCCAATGTTCGCCGTTTGCGCATCACAAATTCCGACACTGGGCTGCAGGCCACCATCATGGCCGTGCTGCCTAAGGGGTCGGATGTGAACGCGTACTTGCAAGAAGCGACGGCTCGGTTTGACTGGAAAGGCTATGGCGAAGCCCAGGCCAAGCAGTTCAAGGTCCGCGTCGGTCAGCAGAAACAGAAGAAGGCCAAGTAGCTCCTCTTCTTTCCCCATCAACTTCCTGTCGGAGGCGCGAGTGCTCAATCGGGGCGCCCGCGCCTTCGCTGTTTCAGGACGAGGCCTTCTGAGAGATCGGCTTCATCGCCAAATCCGCAATGGCGCCGATGATTAGCCCAACCAATCCGGACAGGCTTGCCTGAATGAGCCAGTTCAACACCCCGCTGGCAACCGCAGCCGTATGATGGATCATCTGTTCCGGACCGGCCACACCGAGTTCGTGAAGCCCATGGATGATGATGCCGCCGCCCACCCACAGCATGGCGAGCATCCCGACGATGCCCAGCGTTTTCAGAAACAGCGGCATGCCGGAAACGAGGCCGCGGCCGAGCGCCCGCACCTGACTATTCGATGACTGCGCCATGGCAAGTCCGGCATCGTCGGCTTTGACGATGAGTCCGACAGCTCCGTAGACGAGCGCGGTCATGCCGATACCAACCACCCCGAGAATCGCGCCTTGGGTCCCGATCCCAGACCCGGTTGCTCCGGCCAGGGTGATGGCCATGATTTCGGCGGAGAGAATGAAATCGGTGCGGATGGCGCTGGCGACGCGCTGGTCTTCGACCTCTTGCCGGCTGCCGGTCACCGCTGCATCCCCAGCGGTTTTCGTGGGCGGATGAAACAGTTCCGCCACCTTGTGAAAGCCTTCCAGGCTGAGATAGACGCCCCCCAACATTAACAACGGTGTGATCGCCCAAGGCGCAAAATGGCTGAGCAAGAGCGCCCCGGGCAAGAGAAACAACAGTTTGTTCTTGAGCGATCCGAAAGCGATTTTCCAAATGATCGGCAACTCACGTTCGGCGGCGAAACCGACAACGTAGCGCGGGGTCACGGCTGCGTCGTCGATGACAATTCCCGCAGCCTTACTGCCCGCCTTGGCGGCCTGCGCGGCGACGTCGTCGAGCGAGGACGCGGCGATCTTCGAGATGGCCACGATGTCGTCGAGTAATGCGATCAGTCCTGTACTCAGATATTTTCTCTACCAGGATAACGAGCCGCCCGGATAGCGGATAGTTCAACTGGCAAGCTGAGTGATCATGCGCGTGGTTTCGATCCGCGCCCCGCTCAGCCCCGCCTTGCGCAACCCGTCGGCGATGGGATCGCGCCAGCTCTCATAGGCAGGAAATTCCACCACCGAGCCTTCGGCGGAATTGGGATAAACCTGGGGATTGATGTGGTATGAAGCTTCGGCCAGAGTCTCGAGCAGCATCTCCAGCAGCCGTGGCTCCACGGTGATACGAATTAGAATCAGCTCCCCGTCGCGCCCGGCGAGCGAGTGGGTAGCTGGCAGGTAATTGGGCCTGATCATCGCACGAACTCCTTCTGATGTTCGACAGCGATCGGCCCAAGACACAAAAACCCCGAGGGACGAACCTCAGGGCAACGGATGCCGAGTCGCCTTTAGCACTTTTTTTATCGTGGTAGCAATTAACGAGGCCCACAGCATTTCTGCCGCAAGCACTAAATCATTCCACGTTGTCCTGAGTATACTCAGACTGGCTGCATCTGGCAATAGGAAACTTTGCCCAAGTGCAGGATAATCGTAGTTCTTCTCCCAATGAGAGTTTTGCCGGCTACCGCCGCAGTCCCCAGTTTCGCCAAGATCAATCTCGCGTTGCATGTCATCGGTAAGCGGGCCGACGGATTTCACGAACTCCGCACTATCTTTCAGTCGATTACGCTGGCTGACCGGCTCGAAATCGAATTCACCCCCGGCCGGACGCGCGGCGTTGAACTGGATTCCTCGCTCCAGATTACCGGCAATCTGGTGCTGCGGGCCGCCCATGCGTTGATGGACGCCGTGCCGATTCGCGGACACGTCCGGTTCCAGCTGGACAAGCGCATTCCGCTGGGCGCGGGCCTCGGAGGAGGCTCCAGCAACGCCGCCGCCGTATTGCTCGCCCTGCCCGTTCTGGCCCGGAAGCCGGTGCCGATGGCTGAGCTCAACCGGATCGCCGGCGCGCTGGGCAGCGACGTTCCCTTCTTCCTTTATGGCGGCGCCGCGCTCGGTCTGGGACGGGGCGAGGAGCTCTATCCGCTACCTGAACCGGGGGCCCGGCACGCGCTACTGGTCACTCCTGGAGTGCATGTTTCGACGCCTTCGGCCTTCGCCGCGCTGGCCCGCCCGCCGCTAACCGAATTGACACCCATCGATTTGGCTAATAAAATGAAAAGGATCCAGTCTGCGGCTTGGGCGCTGGCGTGTGCCGGCGTATCGAATGCCGCCGCCGGCTGGGAAGCGTATTGCGAGAACGATTTCGAGGCGGCTGTTTTTCCGCAGTTTCCCCTATTGAAGTCACTCCATCGTAAACTCCGTCGATCAGGGGCCAGCCTTGTCCGGATGACCGGCAGCGGGTCCGCCCTTTTCGGCGTGTATCCCTCCGGGCCGGAGTGTGAGCGGGCTCGAATCGCGATGGGAGTGTTGCCGTTGAAGGTTGCCGTGCAGACTATTCGATTTTCAACCCGGGTGCAGTATCGAGCCGCTTGGCGGAACGCTTTGCGCGTTCACTTAACGGAGGACGCTGCTTGGCCCCCGAGGTAAAGTCGCCCGACATGGACCGCCTCAAGATTTTCACCGGCAACGCCAACCAGGCTCTGGCCTCCGAGATCTGCAGTTTTCTCGGCCGCAAGGTGGGCGAAGCTTCGGTGAAGCATTTTTCCGACGGTGAGATCTACCTGCAGATCCAGGAAAACGTGCGAGGCATGGACGTCTTTGTCGTCCAGCCCACATGTACGCCGGTGGAGCGCAACCTGCTGGAGTTGCTGTTGATGATTGACGCACTCAAGCGCGCTTCGGCCCAGCGCATCACGGCGGTGCTCCCCTATTACGGCTACGCGCGCCAGGATCGCAAAGACAAGCCGCGGGTGCCGATCTCGGCCAAACTGGTGGCGAGCCTGCTGGAGACCGCCGGCGCCAGCCGCATTCTGGCGCTGGATCTTCACGCTGCCCAGATCCAGGGTTTCTTCGATGTGCCGGTGGATCACCTTTTCGCCGCGCCCGTGCTGATTGAGTATTTTCGAAACGCGCAGCCGGACAATCTGATTATCGTGTCGCCCGATGCCGGCGGCGTGGAACGCGCGCGCGCCTTTGCCAAGCGCCTGAACAAGCCGCTGGCGATTATCGACAAGCGCCGCGAAGAGATGAACGTGGCCGAAGTGATGCACATCGTCGGCGACGTGTCCGGCAAGCATTGCTTGATCGTTGACGATTTGATCGACACGGCAGGTACACTAGTCAAGGGCGCCGAAGCGCTCTTGGCCAATGGAGCCAAGGGCGTATCGGCCACCGCGACGCATGCGGTCTTGAGCGGACCCGCTGTTCAGCGCATTGAAGCGTCAGCGATTGAAGAAGTAGTTTTGACCAATTCGATTCCCCTTAGCCGGGAAGCCGCCCGCAGCAGCCGGATCCGGGTGCTCTCGGTGGCCAGTCTCCTGGCCAGGGCGATCCAATCGATTCATGAGGAGACGTCGGTGTCGACGCTCTTTGTTTGAGGCAAGAGATTTTTAGACTAATGAAAATTCTGATGGGCACCGCGGCGCGATCGGTACGAAGTTTCACAAGTACGTCAGCGCGCTGCGCCTCGTCGAAAGAGGATCAATGAGAAAAGATATTACCGTGGCCGCATCGGCTCGCGCAACGCGCGGGAAGAATGAGGCCAACCGGACACGCATGGCGGGAAACATTCCCGCTGTTCTCTACGGGGCGGGCGGCACCTCAATTGCCGTTACCGTCAGCCCGAAAGACGTTAACAAGATCCTGCACACCACGACGGGTCACAACACGATTTTCGACCTGGATGTTACCGGGGCCGAAAAGACGCCAGTCATGATTGTCGACTGGCTCCATCACCCGGTCACCAGCCGTTTGCTGCATGTCGATCTGATGCGGATCGATCTGACCAAGCGGTTGCACGTCAAGGTTCCGATCCACACTTTTGGCGACCCGCACGGCGTCAAAATCCAGGGTGGCGTGTTTGAGGTCATCAATCGCGAAATCGAGATCGAGTGTCTGCCGGACGATATTCCGGAGAGCTTTACTATCGACGTGTCGGGCATGAATCTGAGCGACGCGCTGCGTGCCAGTGCCGTGCCTCTCACGGCTTCGATGAAGTTGCTGACGCCGGCCGATCTGGTGCTGGCGCACGTGGTTTCGCTCAGAGCTGAAGTGGTGGCGGCCGATGCGGCTGTCGTGGCCGACGGCAAGGTCGAACCTGAAGTGGCCAAGAAGGGTAAGAAGGAAGAAGAGGCCGCTGCCGGCGACAAGGGCAAGGCGGCGGGCGGCAAGGCTCCAGCGGCGGCAGGCAAGGCGGCTCCGGCGGCCAAGGCTCCGGCTGAAAAGGGCAAGAAGAAGTAATCCCCTTCGGCGCGTTCTCCGCGCTGGGGGTTGGGACGGGATGCACC
>JAYTKJ010000864.1:0-14310 GCA_043730365.1 Acidobacteriota bacterium
CAACAACTATGTGTTCCCTGCCTGCAACCGGGTCTGGTGGGACAACCTGACCTTCTCCTGCGGCGCGTCGAAAGTCTGGACCTTGACGCAAGGGAAGTACGACGCCGATGCCTATTGCACCGGTTCGCCGGGACGGAGCCCCTACACTTCGATCTCCGACCGGGGCTACGCCGACAAGTAATCGGCGCCGGAGGCCGGTCCCTTCGGGACGAGACGGGAGTAGTGCAAAATTGCCCTCGCCGTTGGGGTCTGGCCCACCTCGATTGAGCTCGACTTGCCCGGCCGCCGGCCCGCTGGCTATTCTTGCCCGGCAAAATATTTTCAGTCGCTGACGCATTTTGACCCCCTGCTCGCCCTTATCCAGGTAGGACGCTGTCTGGAGTAGCAGGTGGTGGCCGGGAAGTACAACTTATGCGGAGAAAATGGAACCCGTTGATCGCGGTGTGCCTGGTCGCGGCCTTGATGCCGTGGCCGGTAGCCGCCAAGACCAGAAAGGGCGACAAGCTGATCGCCCAGGCCCGGCAAGCTGAACTGAAGGACACCTCTAAGGGATTCGACGAGGCACTCAAACTGGCGGAGGAAGCCCTTGCGACAGACCGCTCCGACATTCGCTATCAGCTTGAAGTATCGCGACTGCGAGCTTTTGCCGCTCAGTACCACGTCTATGACGGTCAAGTGGCGCGTGACAAAGGCCAGGTCAAAGAGGCTATCGCCGAATTTGAAAGAGCCAAGGAACTGGACCCCGCTTCGGTGGTGGCGCCCCAGGAATTGGAGCGGACGAAGACGCTGGCCAATGAACTGCGACGAAATCCTTCCGCCAACGCCGACGATCTGTTGATGCGTCCGCTGCCGCGCAAAAACATGCAGGACGAGCGCATGTTCTCCAGCGCCGCCCCGGTGGCGGCCCTGACGGTGAAGCTGACCAAGCCACTGCCCGTGATCAAGGTCAACAACCAATCGGCCGCGGAAGTCTTCCAGGCCGTATGCCGGGAAGCCAAAGTAAGGCTGTTGTTCGACCCCGAGTATCAGCCGCGCAGCCTGGGCCTCAACCAGACGCTGGATTTTCAGGGCGCTTCGCTCGACACCGCGCTCGACTATGTCGCGCTGGTAACCAAGTCATTCTGGAAGCCGTTGTCAGGCGACACCATCTTTGTCACCAATGACGATCCGCAGCGCCGGAGCTCCTTTGAAGAGCAAGTCACCAAGACCTTCTATTTGACCAACGCACCCGGCGCCCAGGAAGTGACCGACATCGCCAATACCGTGCAGCGCGTCACAGATATGAAGAAGCTCCTGGTGCATCCCGCCCAGGGAGTGATCGTGGCCCGCGGCGATGCCGATCGCGTTTCGCTGGCCGAAAAGATCGTGGGAGACCTCGACAAGCCCAAGGCCGAGATCATCATCGACGTGGTAATTCTTTCGGTTAGCAAGAACTGGGAACGGCAACTCGGTATCAACATTCTGGGCTTAGCCGACAGCGCCACCAACGTATTGTTTAGTCCCCGGGGCTTGCTCGGAGCGGCCCAAGCCGGTGGCCGCACGGGTATTCCGATCGACGCCATCCAGAAGATCGAAAAGGGAGACTACAACGTCAATCTGCCGAGCGCGGCCCTCAATGCGCTCCTTAAGATCTCCGGCACCAAGGTGCTGGACAAGGCGCAGCTTCGGACGATCGAGGGACAGAAGTCGGTCCTAAAAATCGGGCAGCGCATCCCCTACGCGACTGGCAGCTTCAGTCCGGGCTCGTTCGGCGGTGGCGCGTCGATCGTGAATACGCAGTTTCAGTACTTCGACGTGGGACTCAATATCGATGTGACCGTCAAGGTGCATGAACCGGACGAGGTGAGTCTTCACATAGAGTCCGATACGTCCGCTGTGGCCGATCGCGTCGATATCGGTGGAATCATCCAGCCGGTGATCTCGCAGCGCAAGCGCATTGCCGACGTGCGGGTCAAAGAGGGCGAAGTGAATTTCTGGGATATCGTCACGCAACGTCAGGATGTGAGGAATTCCAACGGCGTGCCGGGGCTGTCGCAATTGCCCTTGATCGGGCGCGCCTTTACCAACGAGAAACTGTTGCAGACCGAACTGCAGGTACTCACGCTTTTGGTTCCCCATATCATTCGTGCTCCAGACATCCGCAATGTCAACCTGATAGGCCTGCCGTCGGGCAGTGACCAAGTGGTGCGTTTGCGGTATTCAACGGCCGAAGGACGGACGGTGGCCGCGCAGACGACGGATCAGGTGTTGCAACTGACGCCGGCGGCCGGGGTGAACATGATGCCGCAGCAACCCGGTATGGGCGGAATGCCAGGGCAACCCGGCATGGGCGGAATGCCAGGGCAACCCGGTATGGGCGGAATGCAGCCGCAACAACAGATTCCTGGAATGGGTGGTATGCCCGGTTCCAGCGTGGTCCCCGGAATGAATCCGGGCGGCCCCAACCAAATGGGCGGCATGCAGGGCACTCCGCAGCCTGGTATGCCGATGGGCCCTGGACCTACTCAGCCAGGACCCAGTCCCGGGGGGACGGCGCGGATTAACTTCGCGCCGTCCGCCGCACAGGTGCAGATGAATCAGCCCTTCACCATCGAAGTGTTTCTCGAAGGCGGGCCGGAAGGATCAACCGGCCAGATCTCCTTGCAGTACGATCCGGCGCTGCTCCGCTTCACAGGCATCGCCCCCGGCCCAGGAGTGGAAATTATCAGCAGCCCGGCTGGAGGCCAGGAGGCCGGGAGGTTGACGCTCAAGCTGAATTCTGGGGCCGGGTCGCGGCGGATCGTCGCGCTCACCTTCCAGGCCGTGGGCGCCAATCCGAGCGCCATCAACGTGTCGGCTGTGCGCCTCGCCGGACCGCAAGGCAACGAGGTGCCCGTCGTGTTCGGCTCGCTGCCGGTGGTTGTGCTACAGCCCCGAGCTTCGAGACACTTGAGTCTCACTGAACTGCCGGGCTGGGGATTGAAAATATGAGCGCGCCTGCGGCGAACGCCGGTCCTCTCGGGCTGGGCGAGGCGCTGGGCCGGATTCTGGGTTACGCGCGTGATCAGAAGGCGAGTCTGGCCCTCGTAGCAGCGCTGTCGCTGCTGGAGATGGGCCTCAGCGCTCAACTCTCGCTCAGTTTTAAATATCTGATTGACGGCGCTATCGGGGAGAAAAACGAGAGCATCCTCTATGCCATCGTTGGCGCTCTGTGCGTGTCGATCCTAGTGGTTACCCTGGGCGGCATATGGCGTGACCGCATTTATGCAACGGTGACCGCCGAACTGATCGCCGGATTGCGACAGCGTCTGTTCGCGCATTTGCAGAAACTTTCGGCGGGATTTTTCTCCCGCAGGCAGCCGGGTGAAATCCTCTCGAGGTTCTCAAGCGATCTGGCGGAGATCGAACGCACCTTCCTCAACGGCATACCGTGGGGCTTGGTGCCCGCACTCGACGCGGCGCTTTCCACGGTGCTGATTTTTTGGCTGGACTGGCGATTGGCGCTGGTAGCGCTCGTAGCGTTTCCCTTGTCGATGGCGGGCCCGCGGCTGCTGGCCGGCCGCGCCTCCTCGTCGGCCCTGGCCCGGAAGCAATCCGAGGCCGGACTGGTGAGCGCGGTTCAGGAAAACGTGGCGGCGCAATCGTTAGTGCGAGCCTTCTCACTCGAAAATTTTTTCCTGCGCAACTTTCACGTTCACAATCTCGAGGTGAGGGCGAGTTCCAGCCGGCTCGGTTTTCTCTTGCTGATGATGGAGCGCTCGTCCGTGGTGAGCACGCAGGTGCTGCAGGTGGTGGTGCTCGCCGCTGGCGGGTATCTGGTGTTCGGCGGCGGTATGACCGTGGGCACGTTCGCGGCCTTCCAGTCGATCTTCGTGACGCTGACCTCGTCGCTCTCCTACCTGGCGCAGTATGTCCCGCAGCTGGCCCAGGCCGGCGGCAGCATCGCCCACATCGAAGAGCTACTGGGCGAAGCGCCGCAGGTGCAGGACGCGCCGTCTTCTTCGCCACTGAAGCCAATCGAGCGTGAGATTGCCTTCCGCGACGTGAGCTTCAGCTACGACGGCACGCAGACGAATCTGGATTGCGTGAGCCTGTCCATTCCGTGCGGCTCCTCGGTGGCGTTTGTCGGGCCCAGCGGATCGGGTAAGAGCACGATCCTCACGCTGGTGATGCGCTTCTACGATCCGGCCCAGGGCGAGGTGACCATCGATGGCCGCGAGCTGGCGTCGGTCACGCAGCACTCGTTGCGCGCGCAAACCGGCGTGGTGTTCCAGGACAATTTCCTGCTCAACACCAGCATCCGCGAGAACATTCGCATCGCCAACCCCGCCGCCACGCCGGAGCAGATCGAAAAGGCCGCGCGCGAGGCCGGGATGCACGAATTCATCGTCGCGCTGCCGGACGGCTACAACACGGTGGTGGCCCAGGGCCGGTTGTCTGGTGGTCAGCGTCAGCGCCTCGGCATCGCCCGGGCTCTACTGCGCGATCCGCGGATCCTGATACTAGACGAAGCAACGTCGGCGCTGGACGCGGTTACCGAAGCCATGATCAACTCGACGATTGAGCGCGTGTCCAAGGGCCGGACGGTGCTCTCGGTCACCCATCGGCTCGGATCGGCAGTGAACGCCGACCGGATTTTTTTCCTCGACAAAGGCCGGGTGGTTGAGCAGGGAACGCACGCCGAACTTCTGCAATTAGACGGCGCTTACGCGCGCTTGTGGGGCAAACAGAGCGGCTTTGCCATTGACGCCAGCGACGGTCAGGCTCGGATCACACCCGAGCGCTTGCGCGGCATCCCGATTCTGGCCAACGTCGAAGAAAGCATCCTCGTCGAACTGGCGCGTTCGTTCCGTACCGAGCACTGCGCCCAGGGCCAGTTTGTGTTTCACGAGGGCGACTCGGGCGACAAATTTTATGTCCTGGTGCGCGGCACTCTTGAAGTGCTGAAGCTCACCGGCGGCCAAGCCACGCGGCGGGTAGAGGTGCTGCAGGACGGCGATGTGTTCGGCGAACAGGCGCTGCTGATGAATGCGCCGCGCTCGGCCTCGGTCCGGAGCCTGGCCGAGAGTACCCTGCTGGTGCTGACTGCCGACAAATTTCAGGAGTTGATCGCGCGGGTACCGGAAGTGCGCTGGAAGCTGCGCGAGTCGGCCACCATCGGCGAGTACCGCAACGACGAGGCTGCTTCGGGCATTGTCTCTCCCTGGTCCAAATTCCGGCACGATCTGATCACGCCGGTCAACCACATTCTGGGTTACAGCGAGATGCTGGGCGAAGAGTTCGCCGATCCGGCAGACTCGGCGTTGCGCGGCCTGGCCGTCCAGATCCGCGGCGCCGGCAAGGCTCTGCATGCCGGCATCGACGTTGAGTTGCCGTCGGGCAGGACTCCGGCTGCGGGTGTGATGGCCGCGCTGCGCCAAAGGCTGCAGGAACCGCTTGATACGATCGACCAGGCGGCCGCCCAACTGCGGGAACGTGTGCCGGCTGCGGGACAAACCGCTGAGGACGTGGGACGCATCGGGCTGGCGGCGCGGCGGCTACGGTCCATGCTGCATGAGACCGACAGCGTTGGCGCTGCGCCCCGGTTGACGGCTGAGGCAAGCTATGGGCCGTCGCGGCCTGGGGGCGACGCGGGCCACATCTTGGTGGTGGACGATAACGATGCGGGCCGCGACTTGCTGAGCCGCAAACTGGAGCGCGACGGCTATCGGGTTTCTTCGGCAGCCAACGGCGCGATGGCTCTCGAAATGGCGGCTGCCACCCAGTTTGACTTGGCGCTGCTCGACGTTATGATGCCGGATATCGATGGCATCGAGGTGCTGCGGCGCTGGCGCGCGACCGGCGTGCTCGAGAGGCTGCCGGTGATTGTGACCTCCGCCTTAGATGGGGTCGAGAGCGCCGTGCGCTGCATCGAACTCGGGGCTGAGGACTACCTCACCAAGCCTTTTGACCCCGTGCTGCTGCGGGTTCGCATCCGCACCTCGGTTGAGAAGAAGAAGCTCCGTGATGGTGAACGAGCGCGCGCGCAGCAACTCCACACCGCGCTGGAACATCGCCGCGAAATAGGGAAGGCCGCCAGCCTATGACATTCCGTCTGAGGTTTCGCAGCTCCCTGGTGTTGGCGCTCCTGCTGTCAGGCGCCAACGCCGAAGATAAGCTGCAACCGGTAACCGAGAAAGATCTGCGCGCGGCCGCGACGCAAAAAGTAGAGCCCGACTATCCGGCGGTGGCCCGGCAGATCCGCCTCACCGGAGACGTGGAGTTGGAGATTGTGGTTGATCAACTGGGCGCGGTAGAAAAAGTCAGCGTGCTGCGAGGCAACACGCTGCTGACGGGCCCTAGCCTCCAGGCGATTCGCAAGTGGAAATTCAAGCCCTTCGGCACCGGGCAAGAACCGTCCAAGGCAACCGGCCCGATCAAATTCAGCTTTCAGATGTGAGAACCGCGATGGCAACACGAATCCTATTCATTACGATCTGCCTGTCGGCGCTCCTCTGCGGGCAGCCGGCGTCGCTCGCCGTTCTGAGCGGCCGGGTTCTTTCCTCTTCCGGCGGCCCCGTCGAAGGCGCGACGGTGACGGCACGGGACTTGGTTACACGCCGAACGGTGGCTGGCGCCAAGGCCGGCCTGGAGGGCGCCTGGAGGCTCGAATTGCCCGCCGGTAAGTACGAGATTGGCATCGAAGCGCCGGGCCACGCGCCGCGCCGCGTCCCAAGCGAGGAAGCGGTGGCGGTCGAAGGCGTCGTCCTCAAAGCGTCGGCTGGCGAAGAGAACTCCGTGCGCTATCGGCCAGTGGTGGATACCGAGCGCACGCATCAGGCCGACTTCGTGGCCTCGCGCCAGTTGATGAATCTGCCGGTGAACCGGCGCAGTTATCTGAATCTGGCAGCGCTAACCCCCGGCGTGTCGCACGTGGACGATTATGTGGGCACCTCCGACGCGCCGTTGGCGCAGGCGCCTCAGTCCGGGCTCAGTTTTGGCGGGAACAACGGCCGCGGAAATGTCTTCTGGCTCGATGGCGGTGAGAACTACATCAACACCGGCGGCGTCCGCCCGTCCATCAGCCAGGAAGCGGTGGAGGAGTTTCAGGTGTGGCGGAGCAACTACTCGGCCGAGTTTGGCGGCGGCATTGGCGGCATCGTCAACATCATCTCGCGGTCCGGCTCCAATCAAGTGCATGGAGACCTGTTCGGATATCTTCGCCACCGCTCCATGCAGTCAAGAAACTATTTCGATCCGGGCAAGAATGCCTTCACCCGCACGCAGTCCGGCGCCACGTTGGGCGCGCCCATCCGGCGGGATCGCACTTTCGCCTTTCTCTCGTTCGAGCGTCTGCAAAGCCGCGAGAGCACCTTCGTGCCGGTGGGGCGGGAGGACCGCGGACCGTTCACCCGGCTGCGGCGTTCACAGGAAGACATCGCGGGCTTCCTGATTGCCACGGGCAATCCCGATCTGGTCCGGCTGGGTGCGGCGTCGCGCCAGCTCCTGCTGACCACCAACTTCCCCGGCACGCTCGCGCTCTTCCGGTCCAATCGCGGCGTGTTTCCTTTTGGTGAGTCCATGAGTCAGGGGTCGCTCCGGATCGATCATCGGTTCTCGGACAATCACAACGCGTTCCTGCGCTTCAACGCCGCCATCGGCGGCAACCAGAATTCTCAGCTCGAAGGCCTCACCGCCTTCAGCCGGGGTGTGGTTTCCGACTTCAGCGATCAGACTCTGATGCTGAATGATACCTACGTGATTTCGGCCAGGCTGGTGAGTGAGTCGCGGTTGTCGTTCAACCGCACGCGCTTCAACGCTCGTAACCGGGACACAGTGGGGCCGTCGATCGATATTAACGGCTACGGGCTGTTCGGCAAAGACTGGACGCTGCCCACCGACTTTGGCGAATGGCACGGCCAGTTTCAACAGAATTTCTTCTTTGCCACGGGCCGGCACAGTATCCGTTTCGGCGCCGACATTAATCCGGTTCGCTCCGCCGCTATCATTCAAACTAACTTCGGTGGGCGGTTCACCTTTGGCGAATACTTTCCGCTGGGCGCACTCTTCAACGAGCTGTCGGGCAACCCCAACATGGCAGTAACGATCGCTGGTTTGTTGGCACAGGGGGGCCGCCGTGGCCTCGTCAATAACCTTCAGACGCCGCTCACTGCAATTCAGGCTTTCAATCTGGGCGCGCCGGCGGTCTATATTCAGGGCTTCGGGGACCCGCGCTGGCAGGGCTGGTTCCGGCGGACCAACTTCTTCTTCAATGATGTGATTCGCCTGGGCACGCACCTGACCGTCAATGCCGGCGTCCGCTATGAGCTCGAGTCCGCCCCGTCCGGGCTCGGCACCGATCCGAACAATTTCGCGCCGCGGGTTGGCCTGGCCTGGGACCTTGGGGGAAATCGTAAAACGGTGCTGCGCGCCGGATACGGGCTCTTCTATTTACGACATCAGAACCAACTCGCCGCCGCCATCGATACTCAGTCGGGGCGCGTGTATAACCAAGTGGTGATTCCGCTGTCCGGACTGCCGGGATCGCGAAATCCCGCCACTGGCGCGCCCTTTAACTCGGCCGACATATACCGCACCCTCACCGCGCAAGGCGTGATCGGGCAGCGCTCGATCGCCGCGGGAGACCTGGCTCAGTTCGGAATCGCGCCCGGACCGAACTTTCCCTACCAGGTGCTGTTCAGCCGGCCGGTGAACTTCGTCAACGCCTGGGCGCATCAAGCCAGCCTGGAACTCGAGCGGGCCGTAGGCGCCACCTCCATACTTATGGGCTACAATTTCAACCGGGCTGCGCACCTTCCACGGCTGCGTGATCTCAACTTGAAGTATGGCCCGGTGGGTGAGTTGGGTGAGCCCTCCCTGGTGCCTCTGAACCCGCTGGTGGGCCAGCAACTCGTCTATGAAAGCGCGGCAAATTCGTTCTATCATGCGCTATTTGTGCAGGCGTCGCGCCGGTTTGCGAGCCGCTTCACGCTGAACGCGCACTACACTTTTGCCAAGTCGATCGACGAATCCACCGACATTCAATTTCTGCCGCACGACTCGCTGAACACGCGGCGCGACCGCGGGCTCTCCACCTTCGATCAACGCCACCGGCTGGTAGCAAGCGGAGTGGTCAGGCTGCCGGGAGACGGAGCGTGGGGCCAGGGCATCCGTCAGGCTCTCTTCGGCGGCTTCACGCTGGCGCCGATTCTGACGGCTGCGAGCGGCCGGCCGTTCAACGTCGTCACCGGACTTGATTTCAATTCGCGGCGGCCGGCCGGGGCGGGCCGCAACATCGGACACGGGCCGAATTTCTTTTCCGCCGACCTGCGAGTGAGCCGTCAGATTGCGCTGAGCCGAAACCGTGAGGCACTGCGCCTCGAACTGATTGCCGAGGCGTTCAATCTGACCAATCGCGCCAACTTCAGGCGGCTAAACAATACGGTGGGCGACATCACTGTCGACGACTTGGCGCGGCCGCTGGTGGGAGTGCTGGGCGAAGTGGAAGACCCGCTTTCGTTTGTGTCCGCGTTTCCCGCGCGGCAGATTCAAATTGCCGTCAAGCTGCGGTGGTAAGGAAATGGAGGAAGATTTGGAATCGGCAATTCTACGTCCGTCCTGGTGGGAACCGAAGTCGCTTGAGCGCAAGCTCGTACTCTATATCGTAGCCGCCACCTGCGCGCTACTGATTGTCACGATGTGGGTAAGTTACGACACGGCCCGCCGCCGCCTGGAAGAACAGACGCGCACGGAAGCGATTAAGCAGGTGCAGGCGACGGCGTCCACTCTCGATTCCTATGTGGACCGCGTCGCCGTGTTGATCCGCGGCATCGCCGCCCGCCAGGAATCGATCGGGCGTGAGCCTGACGAGAAGACTATCTCCTACCTTTCTCACTTACTCGATACGATCAGTCCAGAGGAGGCCTACGGCGTCTACGTGGCCTTTGGCGATGGCGCGGGCGGCGTACGAGACATGCAGTGGGTAGATCGAATCAGTCAACCCAATCCCGTTCAGACATCGAGCGAATACCGCAATGCCGGCCTGGAGTGGTACCAGGGGCCAGTCAAGAGCGGCAAGCTTCACGTGTCCGAACCGTTCTTCGATCGCGATGGATCGCTTACGCTGCTGCTCAGTGTAACCAAGCCGTTCTTTGATGGCGATAACCGGCAAGTGGGTGTGGTGGGCGCCGATCTGGCGCTCGATTTAATCCAGGCGATCGTCACCCAGATTCGCTTTCGGCCCAATGCCCCCAAGTCCGGAGACTACGCGTTCCTGGTAAGCCGTGCCGGCAAGATAGTGAGTCACCCCACGCACGGTGGCGGGTTGAGCCGCGCGGCGCAGGAAATTGACGAGGGCCTGGCGATTGCCTCGAAGCCGGAGGGCTGGACCGTGATCGTGCAGCGGGGCGAGCGCCGGCATCTGTTCTGGTCCACCGCGCCGCTGACGGGGTGGAAGATTGCCCTCAACATTCCGGAATCTGTCATCGTGGCTCCCGCGCGTGACCTGGCGATCCGCAATGGCGCGGTGGCGGCGCTGTCGGTGATCGGCATGATTTTCCTGGTGCAGCTAGTGGCGCGCCGGGTGATTGAGCCCGTGCGTCATTTCACGAGTGTGACGGCTGAAGTGGCTGCCGAGAATTATCAGCGCGTGGATGAACTGGCCGCCACCGCGCGGCGTTTTGACGAGCTCGGTCAACTGGCGCGCGGATTCCAGACCATGGTGCGCGAGGTGTCCACGCGTGAAACCCAGCTAAAGCGGACTGAGGAGCAATTGGCCAGAAGCGAGATGTATTTCCGCTCCCTCATCGAAAGTACGTCCGATGTGGTGGCAATTTTCGACGCCACTGGCAAGGTGTTGTACTCGAGTCCCTCGTGCGAGCGCGTGCTCGGATTGCCGCACGGAGGCTACGTCGGATCGAACGGATTTTCGACGATGGTGGCGTCTGACGCTGCCGGCGCCCGCGCGGCGTTGACCAGTGTCGCGGCCACCCCGGGAGGCTTACGGCGCCTCGAGTTGAAGGCGCGGCATCCGAACGGTTCCACGCATATCGTGGAGGCTACGCTGCACAACCTGCTCGACAACCCGGCGGTGGCGGGTGTAGTTGTGAATTTGCGCGACGTCACCGAGCGCAAGCAGATGGAAGGCCTCGCCAAGGAGAAGGACGCCGCCCAGGCCGCCAACCAGGCCAAGAGTTCGTTCCTGGCCAGCATGAGTCACGAACTTCGGACGCCGCTCAACGCCATCATCGGCTACAGTGAGATGCTGGCCGAGGAGGCCGAGGCCGAGGGACTCGGCACGATGATCCAAGATCTCAACAAAATCCGTTCAGCCGGCAAACACTTACTCGAACTGATCAACGCTGTGCTCGATATCTCTAAGATCGAAGCGGGCAAGATGGAGCTCTACCTGGAGACGTTCGCGGTGGACAAAATGATGCAGGATGTGGCCGCCATCATTCAACCCCTGGCGCAAAAGAACGGGAACAAACTGGTACTTAGCTATGCTGGGGACTTAGGTAAGATGCGCGCGGACATGACCAAGGTCCGGCAGACGCTGTTCAATCTGCTTAGCAACGCCTGTAAGTTCACCGAAAAAGGGCAAGTGTCACTGACGGCAGAGCGGCAGCGCGACACGATGGAGTTCCGCGTGAGCGATACGGGCATCGGCATGACACCCGAGCAGGCGTCGCGGTTGTTCCAGGCTTTTGCGCAAGCGGACTCATCCATTAGCGGAAAGTTTGGCGGCACCGGCTTGGGCTTGGTGATCAGCCAGCGGTTCTGCCAAATGATGGGCGGCGACATCCGGTTGGAAAGCACGCCTGGCAAGGGTACAACCTTCTTTGTCGCGCTACCGGTGGAGGTGGCGGAGAAGAAGGCGGTTGAGCTGGAGGAGCTGGAGCTTTCCACGCCGAGCGTGCTCGGCACGGTCCTGGTGATCGACGACGATCTCACGGTGCACGATCTGGCGCGCCGTAATCTGAGCAAGGAAGGCTTTGGTGTGATCGTTGCCACCAACGGGGAAGAAGGCCTGCGCAAAGCGCGCGAGTGCAAACCCGACGTGATCACACTCGACGCGATGATGCCTGGCGAAGATGGCTGGGCCGTTTTGACCCGCCTCAAAGCAGACCCGGAACTGTCTGCCATTCCGGTGGTGATGATGACTATCATCGAAGACAAGAGCCTCGCATTTTCCCTTGGCGCCAGCGAGTATCTGACCAAACCGATCGACCGTGACCGCCTGGTGGGCGCCATTGCCCGTCTTTGTCGCGTTCGCGATGTCGTGCTGGTGATGGAGAGCGATCCGGCCAACCGCGAGATTCTGACGCGCACGCTACGCTCGGACGGCTGGACCGTGGAAGAAACCGGCAGTGGCTCGGATGCGCTCGACCGCTTGGAACAGCCGCCACCGGGATTGATCCTGCTGGGAGTGGCCACGCCAGGAACAGCGAGTATCGAGTTGCTCGAACGAGTTCGCCAGCACCCTGGCTGGCAGCACGTTCCGGTAGTGGTGGTTTTGACCGGAGAGGATCTGTCCGAAGCCGACCGCCTTCGCTTTGACGCCGAAGCCATCCGCGTTCTGAAGAACGGAGCCTACCGCCGAAGCGAGTTGCTGAGCGCAATCCAGGAAGAACTCGTCGCCGGACGAAAGAAAGGACGTCATGCCCAAGTTGCTGTTGGTTGAAGACAACGAAATGAACCGCGACATGCTATCGCGCCGGCTCATTCGGAAGGGGTACGAAGTAGTCATCGCCGTGGATGGCGCCGAAGGGGTCTTCCTGGCGGGCCAGGAGGCGCCCGATCTGATCCTGATGGACATCACGCTGCCGGTGATGAATGGCTGGGACGCAACGCGCGCTCTCAAGAGCGCTGAGAAAACACGCGGTATTCCAGTCATTGCGCTGACGGCGCTGGCTATGGTCGGAGACCGGGAGCAGGCCCTCGAGGCGGGGTGTGATGACTATGACACCAAGCCGGTGGAGTTGCCTCGTCTCCTGGAGAAGATTGAAGTACTGCTACATCGCTCTGGGGAATGTTAGTGCCGACGAGGCTGCCAGCGTATCGAATGGCATGGCGCGGACGGAATCGCAAGAATTGCCAATTGGCTCGCAACTTGTAGCCGAACGATTGAGCGACCTTGCGGGCCATGGACCGGATTGCCCCCGCCGCCAAACGCCAGAGGGCCGACTTCATCCGGCGGGCTGTGAAAGACGCACTTTTCCCGCGGGGACCGAACGTATGGGCGAGGCGTACCGGTTGCAGCCCGATGCAGCCGAATCCGCGGAGGTTTGGGAACTGCCGGAGGAGTGGAGGAAATGAAGCAGTTCGAGATCTGGTGGGCGGACCTGCCGGAGCCTGTGGGCAAGCGGCCGGTGCTGTTGCTGAGCCGTAACGACGCCTTCGGTGCGTCGGATCGCGAGTGAAGAGCCTCGACCACTCAATGGTTGTGATTGGATAGAGTGGAAAGACCCGAACACCTATGTTTCAAACCACTCGACGCCGCATGATGGAGATGACTGGGGCAGCCTTTGCCTCCACTCTGGCCGCGCAGGAACCCGGCCGCGCACAGGCGAACCTTCAGAAAATGCTCGAGCCGCCCACCGGCAAAGTTCCAGTGGTAATCGACACTGATACCTTCAACGAAATCGATGACCAGTACGCCGTGGCGTACGGCATTCTGTCGCCTGATCGCATGGATGTGGAAGCCATATACGCGGCTCCGTTTGTCAACGCCCGATCGCAGAGCGCTGGCGAGGGGATGGAGAAGAGCTACCAGGAAATCCTGCGCATTCTGAAGTTTCTCGGGCACAATTCTGAGGGCTTTGCCTTCCGGGGTTCGGAGCGCTTCTTTGCAGCCGCCGGAAAGCCCGTGGACAGCCCCGCCGCGCGCGACCTGATCAAGCGGGCGATGCAGCCGCGCCCAACCCCGTTGTATGTATTGGCACTCGGGTGCCCCGCCAACGTTGCCTCGGCCATCCTCCTGGAACCGAAGATCAAGGAGCGGATTGTGGTGGTGTGGCTGGGTGGCACCACTCACCAATGGCCATCGGCCCGCGAGTTCAACCTCAACCAGGACCTCGCGGCGGACCGCGTGCTTTTCGACAGTGGCGTGCCGCTGGTGCAGATCCCCACCAAGAACGTGTCGGAGCATCTGCGGACCACCGTGCCAGAACTCCAGCGGCAGCTCAAGGGACGTTCACGGCTGGGCGACTATCTATTCGATCAGTTCGTGGAGTACGAGAAGACTCATACCCAGGGCAAAGGGCCGAATTACCCGTATTCGAAAGTGATCTGGGACATCTCGGTGATCGCATGGATCATCGAGCCCAAGTGGGTCCCATCGGAATTGGTGGC
>JAYTKJ010000865.1:0-7676 GCA_043730365.1 Acidobacteriota bacterium
CTTCACCCTCCTGCACGCACCAGTGTCGAACGAAAAAAGAATGAGCGCATCCGGGTTCCACGAATACGTTCATTTTGAGATTGGCCGGTTAAAAGCGACCAGTATATATATTGATTATCTGGTCCCGCAATACGTCAGACAGCCTTGCCAACCGCGATTACCTCGCGCGGGGCCAGGGCCGGATGCGTTTAGCTCGCCCGTCCGGTTCGATGAGCGGGGTGTGAAAACGGAGCATTGTGGGGCTAGTGAGGCACAGACAGACGGAAGGGCCCGTCAACAATAGGCCGCATCTAAACCACTGCGCCGCACCTCGACTCTACACGGTTGACGCCCCACCGAGTATGTATCATTTCGTCGGACCCCGGTCGGGGAGCCAGCGGGTACCGAAGGGTGTGATAAAATGTGTGCAGAATGCCCACACGAACTGTCCGCAGAAGCGTAGCGCTCCCCAAGCGCCTCGTTGACGAAGTGGCGGCGGTGGCGCCCCTTGAGTTAAAGAGCAACTGGAATCGGTTGGTCATCGTGGCGCTGGAGGCGTTTGCCCGGGACCAGCGCCAACGAGCTTTTGAACAGGCCATGGCGCGCATGGCCGATGATCCGGCGATTAAGAAGGAATGCGCGGCGATTCAGCGGGAGTTTGCCCGTGCGGAAGCCGACGGTCTGGCGGCGGATGATTAGCCGAGGGCAAATATACATGGTGGATCTTGACCCTGTAAAGGGTCGCGAACAAAAGGGGCGGCGTCCGGTTTTGGTGGTGTCCTCGAACGCCATCAACTGGCAGCCCCTCGTGGTCACCGTTGTGGTGGGGACCAAGGCCGCCAATGTGGCCCGGGACTATCCCACCAACGTCCGAATGACCGGCACGGAAACAGGCCTCCCGATGGATACCATTTTTCTCAGCTTTCAGTTGCGCTCACTGGATCCCAGTCGATTTGCCGGACTTTCGCCGGCCGGAATCGCCCCACGCGCACGGATGGCCGAGATCGAAAGCGCAATTCGGTTGAGCCTCGATCTGGCGTAGGTCTCCACGCCCGCGGACATATATACTTACTCTTATGAATCGCAGACAATTCACCCGGGTCACGGCGGCCTCGATGTCAGCCGCTTCCTATATGCGCATCATGGGCGCCAACGACAAAGTCAATCTGGGCTTGATCGGCGCAGGCGGACGCGGCAAAGGCGTGATGGGGACTTTCCAAAAGACAGACCAGGTGAACGTTACCGCCGTCTGCGACATCTATGCCGCTCGCGTGGACGAAGGGTTGTCGAGAGCGCCCGGCGCCAAGGGCGTGAACGATCACCGCAAACTGCTGGAGATGAAGGATGTGGACGCGGTGCTGATCGCGACGCCCGATCACTGGCACACCGGCACGGCCATCGACGCGCTGAATGCCGGCAAAGACGTCTACGTCGAGAAGCCGCTCACGCTCAAGATCGAAGAAGGCCCGCGCATCGTTCGCGCCGCGCGCGTCAACAACCGGATCTGCCAGGTGGGTATGCAACAGCGCTCCGGCCAGCACTATCTGCAGGCCAAAGAAGCGTACATGAAGACCGGCAAACTCGGCCAGATCACGCTTGCCCGCACGTGGTGGCACGGCAACGGCGCGCATCTGCAGAAAGCGCCGCCGGCTCTGGCCACGCAGCCATCCAGCCTGGATTGGGCACGCTTTCTCGGTCCGGTGAAATGGCGCGACTGGGATCCGCAACAGTTCTGGAATTTCCGCGCCTATCTCGATTTCGGCGGCGGCCAGGTTACGGACCTCTTCACGCATTGGATCGACGTTGTGCATATGTTCATGGATCAGGACAACCCGATCTCAGCCAGCGCCGCCGGCGGCGTTTATACCTACAAGGATGGCCGCACCGCGCCCGACACCATCAACGTACTGCTCGAGTATCCGGCCTCGGCCACCAACGGCGCCTGGACGGCGACGTTCGAAGCCACGCTCGCGCCCGGGCTCACCGGCGCCGCCGTGGAGATGGTGGGCACCGAAGGCCGTTTGTGGATCACGCGCTCGCGCTCCGAGTTCTGGGCCAAGGGCGCCAAGGAACCGGTGATCGTGCCCTCGCCGCGCGATCAGACGATTGACCACGTGGAGAACTTTCTCTCCTGCGTCAAGTCGCGCAAGTTGCCCAACGGCGACGTGCATATCGGCCACCGTTCGGCGATGGCTTCGCACCTCGGTAACATCGCGTATGTGCAAAAGCGCCGCCTGAAGTTTGATCCCGATCGGGAAGAAATTCTCCCGCTATAACGATGACGAGTGGCCTGAAAATTAGCGCGGCACTGCTGCTGCTGGAGCTGGTCAACGTGACCCGGCTACCGGCGCAGGATCGTTTTCAGCCTCTGTTCCTGATCGAGCGCAGCACCAACGCCAACATCGTTCACTATGAGGCCAGGATCGGGCCGCAGGGCAGCCTTCAGCCGGCCGAGCCGGTGGTGGTGTATTGGAAAATGCACGCCCAGGATGGCCATCGGGAAGACCTCACTTCTTTGGAGAAGAAGAGGATTTTCGGAATTTCCGTCGCACCGCATGAGGAGGGGGGCTCTTTCCTGGTCCGAATTGTCGCCCAACCGAAACGAGACATTCGAGTCTTCCTTGAACGCGGCGCCGCACGCGCCGAGACGCTGATCGCCGGTAAGCGCGCGTTTCTGCAGCGGCTCTTTATCAGTACTGGCAAGTTGACTTTTTTCCGCGTGAATTACATAGACGTGTTTGGTTTGGATGTGACTACGGGGGCGGAAGTTCATGAGCGGATCGCCCCGTGACCAATATCGCGCAGCGGCTGCGTAACTGGCTCCTGAGGCCAACCGCCGCCCTGCCGCTCGATGTATTCCGCATCGCCGTGGGCCTGCTGAGCTTCGCCTATTTTGTCCGCACGCTTGCCGAAACCGCCGACATCAGCAGCCCCAACGGATTGATCGACCATGCCTTCAGCTCCCGCGTGCTTTGGTTCACGCGGATCGGCTTGTTTCAGCCGGGCATCAGCGCGCCGGTGCTGCAGGCGATCTTTGCCGGAGCCTGTATCCTCGCTCTGTTTGTGACCATCGGTTTCCGGGTCAAGCTGTCGGCTGCGGCTTTGTATCTGATTGCGGTCAGTACCTACCGCTGGAATTATCTGGTCACTTATGTGGACGATTCGATTGTCCACCTGCTCTTGTTCTGGATCCTCCTGCTGCCGGTCGGGCGCACTCTCATCCTCTATCCGCCGGTCATCAACCGCGCTGGCGTGTGGCAGGAATGGATACGCCAGGAGGTGCCAGGCGTCACCCTTCGCTGTCTGCTGTGGAACGTGACGCTGCTTTATGCCGTGGCTGGTCTCTGGAAGTGGGCGAGCCCGATGTGGCGAAGCGGCGCTGCCCTGCTGGCGATCCTGCAATTGCCGATCGCCTACGCCCCAAATATTTGGGGCCCGGATCAACTGACGTTGCTGCGTGTCATGAACTATCTGGCGCTTGTACTGGAGTGCGCGTTCCCCCTGTTGCTGCTGCTTCCACTGAACCGCTGGCTCCGGTACGGCCTGCTCGCATCGTTGGTAGCCTTCCACGGCGGCATTATCGGGACGCTGCGCATCCCCTTTGCCAATCTCGCCTGCCTTGCCTTGATTCCCTTGCTGTTGCGTCGCGAAATCATGCAGTGGGCCCGGCGGGGCGATTCCACTACAGTGCCTGCGATTGGAGCTACGACGCTGGGCCCAAGCGGTTGGACCGCCTTACTCTTTGTCTCGACTTTGACGCTGGCGATGGCCAGTTCCGTCACGCTTCCAAACTGGCGTGCGGCCTCCCGGACGGAAAACTTCGCCGCCACCAATACCGCCCGCCCAAACAGCGTGGTCGAAGGCCTGGGGCCCGTGCAGTTCGTTTTCTACTCGGCCTTGTGGGGCGTTGGGATGGCCCAACAGTATCAACTGTTCAATTGGATAGACGACCGCAATTATCACATCGAGTATGAAGCGTACCGGTCCGATCTGCAACCCGTGGACGCAGAGGAAATCTTCCCCCGCGCGATCCGCAGCATTCTGCTGCAGGCCTACTTGTTCGGCATTTCCTGGGCCCAAATTCCAGTTGCCGAGCAGGCCGAGTTGAGACAAGCGCTCTACTCTCGATTCGCCCGGCGCTACTGCCGTAAGCACCGCCGGGCAGGAGATGAGGTGCTGGTCTATTCGAAAGTTCGCCGGATCACCGCGGCCAATCCTATTTCCGGACCTGTGGACCGTTCCCTCATGATGCGCTTTCGCTGCGAGCCGGACGCGGCCCGCCTCTTGACAGTGAACCTGGAACCTTAGCCATGTGCGGAATCGTGGCGATTGTCTCGCATCAACGGCCGATCTCGCCCACCTCGCTCGACAGTGCCATCCGTGCCCTCGGCCACCGCGGTCCGGACGGCCAAGGCCGATGGGTCTCTCCCGACGGGTTGACCGCGCTAGGCCACACCCGCCTCAGCATCATCGACGTATCCAGCGGAGTGCAGCCCATCGCCAGCGAGGACGGCCGGTACCAACTGGTCGTGAACGGCGAATTCTACGGCTTTGAGCAGATCCGTTCACAACTCGAGCGGCGCGGCCACCGGTTTCGCACCGGCTCAGACAGTGAGATTGCCCTGCACCTCTACGAGGAGAAGGGCGCGGCTTGCCTCGAAGACCTCCGCGGTGAGTTCGCTTTCCTCATTTGGGACAGCCGCGATCGCGAACTATTCGCCGCGCGCGATCGGTTTGGCATCAAGCCCCTCTTCTACGCCGAGGTGTCCAATTGCTTGTACCTGGCTTCGGAGGTGAAGGCGCTGTTCGCGGGCGGGGTGCCGGCGGCTTGGGATCAGGCCTCCGCCTTCCAGAATCTGTTCCTCTGTCTGGACCAGAATGGTTCGCTCTTCGAGCATGTTCGCCAGGTGCCGCCGGGACACTACCTGCGTGCGAAGCAATCGTCGGTGAACTTGCATCGCTACTGGAGTGTGGACTATCCCAGGGCACGCCACGAGGATCATCGCAAGAGCCGGCCGCAATGGATCGAAGAGTTGCGGCACTCGCTGGACGAGGCGGTGTCAATCCGGCTCAGGGCCGACGTGCCGGTCGGTTGCTATCTGAGCGGAGGCGTAGATTCTTCCTGCGTACTCGGAATCGCCAGCGCCCGCGGCACGGCGCCAATGACGGCATTCACCGTCGCTTTTGAGGGGCAGGGGTATGACGAGAGCGCCATAGCCGAGCGAACAGCGGCACATCTGGGGGCCCGCTTCCTATCCGTTCCCGCGCCTCCCGCCTTGTTTGCCGACCTCTTCTGCGAGGCCGTGTCGCACGGCGAGATGGTCCATTACAACGCCCACGGTGTCGCGCGGTTCGCGCTCAGCCGCGCCGTCAGTCGAGCGGGATACAAGGTGGTGCTCGCCGGCGAAGGAGCCGACGAGTTGTTTGCGGGCTACGATTTTTCCAGCGCGGCGCTCGCTTCGTCGCAGCCTCCTCCGCGCCGTTTTGGCGCCTTACGTTCGCTGCTGCGCCTGATGAGTCCCGGAGACGCGCATCAACGGCAAATCGCCACGGTCTCTCCTACCTTGGCCCGCATCACCAAAGTGCTCGCTCTCCCGGCGCCGCTCCGGGAGAACCTCGCCGGCAAACTGGTATTACTGCGATCGCTATTGGCTCCGGAGTTTCTGCACGCCGTGGGCGATCGCGACCCTTATTGGGAGTTTTTCAAGCGCTTCAACTGGAGGACGGAGATCGCCGGCCGGCAACCGGTTAAGCAGGTCCTGTATCTGTGGATGAAGTCGCTGTTCGTGAACTACGTGCTGGCTGCGGACCGTTTGGACATGAGCCACGGCGTCGAGGTCCGTCTGCCCTTCCTGGACCACAAACTCTTTGACCTTGCCAAGACCATTCCGGCGCCGCTGCTCGCCGAAGGGCCGATTCGCAAGCAACTCTTGCGCGATGCTGTCCAGCCGTTCGTAACCGGCGAAGTCTATCGGGAACTGAAGCGCCCTTTCTTCGCGCCACCCAGCAGCGGCCCCGCGAACAATCCTATGTATCAACTCATGCAAGACTTGCTGCGCGGGCAAGCCTTTGGCACGGTGCCGTTCTTCAACCAATCATCGGTGGTGACACTCCTTGATCGCCTGCACCTCATGCCGGCTGACGAGCGCGGATCATACGATCCAGTGCTTTTTATGATGGCGTCGACCTGCGTCCTGCAGCAGGCCCACAAGCTGTGATGCGCCACGGCGCTATCGGTGAGGACTAGACTGTAGAGATGCCGGTACCAAAGGGCAGGGAAGCGTTACTCGCCCTGCCAGGCCTCGTCGGAGCATTAATCCCGAAGATGGTCTGCCCGTTGTGCTGGCCCGTCTACGCCGGGTTGCTTTCCTCGCTGGGGCTGGGATTCAAGTTGCCGAGCCACTACCTCTTGCCGGTTACCTCCGCGCTGCTTCTGTTGTCGGCGGGGACGCTGGCGTTCCGGGCGCGGCAGCGGCGTGGATACGGCCCCTTCTTACTCGGACTCGCCGCCGCTGGCATCGTGCTTCTAGGGAAATTTGAGATCGAGTCGGCTGGCGTTATGTACGGCGGGGTCCTGCTGCTCGTGTCAGCTTCCCTCTGGAACGCGTGGCCGCTTTCCACTGCGTCGAGGGGAACCGGGTTGCTACAACTGACGAGAGATTGATGATTGCCTCCTCATGCCGGTTGCCGAGCGCCGGCTCATACGATCCAGCACGTCCTGCGGCAAGCTAACAAACTATGATGCGCCACCCCCGCCTGCCGCCACCACCGGATCAAGCTTGGACCGTAAGCCGCCCCAGTCGCGACGACGGCGCGACTGGCAGCGCAGGATCGTTTTTTTCACCTCACGGGTAAGGGGTCCGCTTTGTCCGTCAGTCGAAATGGCGCGTCACTGTTGGCGGCCCCGTAGAATGGCGGCCATGGTGCGCGGATTGCGTTTGCCGTGTAGAACTGCCACTACCCACAGCGGCTTTTCGTCCGGTGCGTAGGCAATCAGATATTCGCGAACCACGATGAAGCGCAGCGGTCGTCGGTGAGGTCGGGGCGGCTCTGCCCTTGATGCGGAAACGGTACAAGTTTGAGAATGCTCGCCAGAATCTCTTCCAGGGTCGACCGCCCGGAGGCTGTCGGGAGCGATGTATTCCCAGATGTCATCCAGATCATCCCGCGCCTCCGGGTGAAGGGCGTATCTGGCGGTCACGAACCGAGCTGTGCCCGAAGCGCCGCGCTCTTCTCGCGGAAATAGGCTTCCACTTCTTCACCGGGAATGAGGTTGACCTTGCCGCTCTTGATGTCGTCGTAGCGGTTGTCGAGCATATCGCGCGTCTCGGCGAGTTCGTCGAAATACCCGGTCAAAGCGGCTTCCACGACTTCGTCGGTCGGCAAGCCGCTGAGTGTGGCAAACTCGGCCAGCTTCCTTTCAGTTTCCGGTGTGACGCGCACTTCCATACCCGTAAGTCTAGCGCAGCGAGTAGCGGCCAATTCTAGCTCCGGGCATGGGGTTGGGAGGCCTTGTAGATTAACCCCGTCGCATAATGCCGCTAACATTTACATACCCATCGACAAGGGGCACGATACGCTGGCGCCAAAGCGCCCGACTTAGCGGTGGCCCATAAATAGAACCACATAGATAGGCATAGTTCTGTCAGAAGCGGTTTGGCATGGAGCCTCGTTTCCGATAGCACTAGATCTGTCCC
>JAYTKJ010000866.1:0-2512 GCA_043730365.1 Acidobacteriota bacterium
GTCCGATGGCTTTTCCACGGACCTTCACCATTCGGAGGACGTCGGCTTCATATAAAGGACGCGCCGTCACTTCCCCGTTACGGCCAAACGTCCGGAACAGGGGTAGCTTGCGCTCCTCACTGATACCGGCCACGTCGATCCAGGCATCGACGTGGGCTTCCGCCTTATGGTGCGCCGGCACTTCATGGAGCTTCCCGCCCTTCTCATGGAAGCGGAACCACCAGCGCTTACCCTGCTGGAAGTAGTCTTCGACCGGCATCGCGATCACGGCGCCGACGCGGGCAAAGGTGTAGACCATGACCGCCAGCAGGGCACGGTCGCGCAGACCCTTTACGGTCGTCGTCTCGATGGAGTCGATCAGCTGCCGCGCCTCTTCGGCCGAGAGAACGGGAGTCTTGCCCTTCTTGATGACGTATTTGGGCCCGCGTACAGAAGCGGCCGGGTTCATGGGGAGTACCTGGCCGACGACAAGATAGTCGAACAACATTCGAATCGCGGCCAAATGCTGCTTGACGCTGGGAACCGACAGGCTCGCTTGCAGTTCCTTTATATATGCGGCGATGAGAATCGGCTGGAGCCGGAGCAGAGGCAGGTTCCGCACCGCGCACCAGGCGTCGAAGCGGCGGATGGCGCAGAAGTACGCTTTCCGAGTGTTGTCGTTGGGAATCTCGGCGGTGAAGAACTCCCAGAACCGGCGCGCCAACTGGGGAGATTCGGCGAAGAGCGCCGGTGTGCGAATTCCCTGCCCGGGGTCCGACTATCATTGGAACCAAAACGTACGCTAAGCCGAATTGGGACGGTCAGCCAGTAGCAAGCCGGTAGATTGTGGCGACGTGAACGCCGAAAGTCTTCGCGATCTCGCTGACCAGTTTCCCTTCGTTGAGCAGCCGCTTGGCCAGCGCCGCCTGATCCGGATTGAGCTTCCGAGGCCGTCCGAACCGTACTCCTCGCTTTTGAGCCGCAACCCGCCCGGCGCTCGTTCGCTCGCGGATCAGATCGCGTTCAAACTCGGCGATGCCGGCGAACACCGTCATGATCATCTTCCCGGCGTGCGACGTCGTGTCTGCCCAGGGTTCAGACAGCGATAGGAATTTGCCGCCTGCTTCACGGATCGTTTCCATCATGTCTAGCAGATCTCGGGTTGATCGCGCCAGGCGGTCCAGTTTCCAGACCACGATGGTGTCACCCTCCCGCACTTGATCGAGCATCCGTTGAAACTCGGGCCGCTCCCGGCTGGCTCCCGAGATCTTTTCGCGGAAGATCTTCTTGCATCCCGCCTTCCTCAGCGCTTGCATCGGCAGGTCCAGGTTTTGGTCCAGCGTCGAAACTCGAGCGTAGCCGATCTTCATACCCGCGCTTGCTTTGGCCATTGCAAAAGTCCTCGCAAAACAACTTGGTTTTGCACAATAGTTTTGCAAACGAGAATACCAACAAAATCGCCGCTCTTCGCAGGCTCGCAAAACTTCTAAGTTTTGCGAATGCCGGACCATGAGGCATGCCTGTCGATTTCCTGTCCGATGAACAAGCAAGCCGCTATGGCCATTACACCGGCGGCCCATCGCCAGCTCAGATGGCCCGCTACTTCTACCTGGATGATGCTGATCGCGCCGAAGCCTTCGTCCGGCGCGGCGATCCTAACCGTCTCGGCTACTCTCTACAGCTCTGCACGGTTCGCTTTCTCGGCACCTTCCTTAGCAACCCTACGGACGTTCCCGCCGTGGTGGCTAAGCACTTGGCCGCCCAACTGTTGATTTCCGGTCCAGCATGCGCCAAGCAATATCTCGAACGCCCAGCGACTCACCGCGAACACGCCGGTGAGATCCAGCGCCGCCATGGCTACAAGGATTTCAGCGGCAAACCGGATCACTTTCGGCTGGTTCGATGGTTGTACGACCGTGCCTGGATGAGCGCCGAACGGCCATCCGTCCTGTTTGATCTGGCCACGGCCCGTTTGGTCGAGCGGAAGATTCTACTCCCCGGAGTTACCGCCCTGACCCGCTTGATCGCGCGTATTCGGGACCGCGCGGCCAATCGGCTCTGGCAGCGCTTGGCTGGACTGCCGAGTCAAGAACAACAAGCTCGTCTCGAAGGCCTGCTGCTCGTTCCCGAGGGAGCCCGAGTGTCGGCGCTCGACAGGCTCCGCCGCGCTCCCACGCGCATCAGTTCCCCCGCCATGGTTGGCGCTCTGGGACGGCTGGAAGAGATTCGTTCGCTGAGTATCAACCAATTGGACCTGTCACGGCTGCCTGCGGGAAGGATTCAGTCCTTGGCCCGCCACGCGGCGTCTCTTTGGGCGGCCAACATCGCGCGCATGCCGCAACAACGCCGCATCGCCACACTGGTTGCGTTCGCGCATTCATTCGAAATCGTTGCCCAGGACGATGCATTGGATCTGCTCGATCAGTTGATTACGCGGTGTCTGGCGCGCGCCGAAAGCGCGGGAGAGAAAGAGCGGCTTCGCACGATTCGCGATCTGGACGCCGCTTCGATCCGGCTCTGTGAAATCGGCAAG
>JAYTKJ010000867.1:0-9416 GCA_043730365.1 Acidobacteriota bacterium
TTCTTTGGCGTGTCACTAGGATTTGTCGTCTGAGCCAATCGCTGCTTGTAGAATCAACAGGTTCTGACGACTTTGTAGTGCAAAGTGTAGAAGATGAGTCAAGATCACCGTCGATGGCGAGCGCGTCGATCAGTGCGAGCCCCCGTGCTGGTCCATCGACCATGACCACGGCTACGGCTCGATTCAGCGACACAATGGGCGAGGGCTGAAGACGCTCCAGCAGATCGTAAAGCCGGAGTATTTGGGGCCAGTCAGTCTGTTCGTGCCGCACGGCCCGGCAGTGCTCGGCAGCGATGGCCGCTTGCACGCCCAAAGGACCCGGCCCCCTTCGAAGCGCCTCTGCGGCTAGCGGCAATGCCTCGGCGATCTGTTGCCCATTCCAGCGTTGGCGATCCTGATTCTCAAGAGTCACGATGTCGCCAGCGTCGTCAAGACGCGCCTCGCGCCGCGAATCGTGCAGCAACATGAGTGCGAGCAAGCCGGCGGCTTCAGCTGGTGGGGGCTGGGAGAGTAGCCCCAGCACGAGGCGCCCCAGACGGATGGCTTCAGCGCAGAGATCGGCCCTGACCAGCGGCCCGCTGCGAGTGGCCGCATAGCCTTCGTTGAAGACGAGATAAATCACCATCAGGACCGCGTCGAGCCGCTCCGGCATCTCCTTGGCGACGGGCACGACGTAGGGAATCCGCGCGTCGCGAATCTTACGCTTGGCCCGGACGAGGCGCTGCGCCATCGTGGCGGGCGGCACGAGAAACGCGCGGGCGATTTCGCCGGTCTCCAGGCCGCCCAGGGTGCGGAGCGTCAAGGCCACTTGCGCTTCGGCAGCGAGCGCAGGATGGCAGCAGGTAAAGATCAGACGAAGGCGGTCGTCTGGAATTTCCTCGCCGTTGTATTCGAGCGGCGCCGCGGTTTGGCTCCACTCGGTAGCCCCATAGAGGCTCAGTTTTTCGCTGAAGCGTGCCCGGCGCCGGATCGCATCGATCGCCTTGTACCGCGCCGTCTGGATGATCCAGGCGCGCCCGAAGTCCGGGACGCCGGAGATGCGCCATTGATCCACGGCCGCCGCGAAGCCTTCCTGCGCCGCCTCTTCAGCTACCTCGAAATCACCCACCATGCGAATCAGCGCCGCCACGATGCGGCCCCAATCGGAGCGATAGAGGGCCGCCACCGCCTCGTCGGTGTTCGGGTGCATCCCCAAATGGTAAATAATTCTTGGAGGGGTGTCGATTCCGGCACTCCTGGTTCGACTCATAGCTGAAGGAGGCGCACGGGCATGCAATACATGTTGCTGGTCTACATGGACGAGCAAGCGCTGGACGAAACCGAGCGGGAGCGGTGCTACGTGGAATCGGTGCAGCTCACGCATGACCTGAACTCGACGGGGCAGTATCTGGCGGCTGCTCCGCTGCATCCCACGTCGACCGCCACCAGCGTGCGGGTCCGCGAAGGCAAGCGGCTGGTGACCGACGGCCCCTTTGCCGAGACGCGCGAGCAACTTGGGGGATACTATTTGATCGAGGCCAAGGATCTGGACGAGGCCATGGCGGTGGCCGCGCGGATTCCTGGGGCGCGGCGGGGCACAGTCGAAGTCCGGCCGGTGGTTGAATTGGCAGGAATGCCGCAGAGTTGAAAGGAACATCCAGATGAGCGGAGTACGAGTATTAGTAGGCACGCGCAAGGGCGCATTCATCCTGACGTCTGACGGCAAGCGCGAAAAATGGGACGTGAGCGGCCCTCACTTTGCGGGCTTTGAGTTGTACCATCTCAAGGGATCGCCGGTTGACCCAAACCGGCTTTACGCATCGCAAAGCACAGGCTGGCACGGACAGTTGATGCAGCGCTCCAATGACGGCGGCAAGACGTGGGAGCCGGTAGGCAACAAGTTCGTCTATGACGGCGTGCCCGGAACCCACCAGTGGTACGACGGCACACCGCACCCGTGGGAGTTCAAGCGAGTGTGGCATCTTGAGCCGTCGCTCAGCGATCCGGACACCGTTTATGCCGGCGTGGAAGACGCGGCGCTGTTTCGCTCCACGGACGCCGGCGTCACGTGGCATGAGCTTGCCGGACTGCGCGGCCACGGTTCAGGGCCGAAATGGCAACCCGGCGCCGGCGGGATGTGCCTGCACACGATCTTGATCGACCCGAGCAACCCGGCACGGATCTTCATCGCGATCTCGGCGGCAGGTGCGTTCCGCAGCGAAGATGCCGGCCAGACGTGGCGGCCCATCAACCGCGGCCTGAAGTCTCAATACATCCCGGACCCGAATGCCGAGGTGGGCCACTGCGTACACCGCATCGCGATGCACAAGTCTCGCCCAAGCGTGCTGTTCATGCAAAAGCATTGGGACGTGATGCGCAGCGACGACGCCGGTGATGAGTGGCACGAAGTGAGTGGGAACTTGCCCACCGACTTTGGCTTCGTGATCGATGTCCACGCGCATGAGCCTGAGACGATCTACGTAGTGCCGATCAAGAGCGATACGGAACATTTTCCGCCGGATGGAAAACTGCGCGTGTATCGCAGCCGGACGGGCGGTAATGAGTGGGAGCCGCTCACCAAGGGCCTCCCGCAAAGCGATTGCTACGTGAACGTGCTGCGCGACGCCATGGCCGTGGACTCGCTTGATTCGTGCGGCGTATACTTCGGCACGACGGGTGGGCAAGTATATGCGTCGGCCGATGCCGGCGACTCATGGGCTCCAATTGTGCGCGACCTTCCGGCGGTGCTATCGGTTGAGGTCCAGACGCTGCCGTGATCCGGGTAGTGCTGCCCACTCACTTGCGAGCGCTGGCTAAAATTGAGGGCGAAGTGCAGGTCGAAATCGAGGGTGTAGCCACACAGCGATCAGTGCTGGACGCGCTCGAAGTCAGATTTCCCATGCTGCGCGGTACGATTCGAGACCAGGCTACCCGGCAGCGCCGGCCGTTCATGCGGTTCTTCGCCTGTCAGGAAGACTTGTCCCACGAATTGCCCGACGCCCCCTTGCCGGAAGCAGTGGTGCGTGGAGTGGAGCCGTTTCTCATTGTGGGCGCCATTGCCGGCGGAAGATTCTAAGGAGGAAGAAATATGCCAGACACAACTCGACTCTGGGCCGGGCGCATACTCACCGCCCTTTCTGCGCTTTTTCTGATCGTAGACGGCGGCATGAAAGTGATGAAAGCGCCGGTCGTCCTGCAGGCGACGGCCGAACTCGGCTATCCGGTGAGCTCTGTGTTCGGAATCGGCGTGACGCTACTCCTCTGTACACTCCTCTACTTGATTCCCAGGACGTCAATGCTGGGCGCGATCTTGCCGACCGGGTATTTGGGCGGCGCAGTGGCGACTCACGTGCGCGTGGGCAGCCCACTGTTTAGTGCGACGCTCTTCCCGGTTTATTTCGGCGCGATGATCTGGGGCGGGCTGTACTTGCGCGATGCCCGGGTGCGAGCGCTGGTTCCCATAGCGAAGGAGTAGTCAGGCGCCGCGCTGTTGCAACGCCTCGATGTCGGCGCGCGCGAAAAACAGAATCGCCGAAATCAGCAACAGCCCCGCCGCCACGTAGACGATCGCGGCCAATGAAATCGCGCCTCCCAGGCCAGTCGACTTGGCAATCCAGCCAATCACCAAGGGGGCCGATCCGCCTCCAGCCAGCCAGCCCAGCGTGTTCATCAATCCCGCCGCGGCCCCGCGCGCCTCCGGCGGGACGACATCAAATACCGACGCAAAAATATTGGCATCGTAGAGCCCCTTGAAGAGTCCCCAACCGGTGAGCGCGAGGATGAGAGTTGTAACAGTCTGCGTCTGTCCGCACCACCAGACAAACGGCGCCCCACAAAGCACACCGGTGGCCTGGATAATGATGCGGCCGGTGGGCGTGCGGGCGCGCATGTTATCGGCGAGGACTCCGCCCAGCGCCGAACCAGCGAGACTGGCCAGTTGGACGAAGACCGTCGCGGTCAGACCGGCTTGCGCCAGGCTCAGGTGAAATCGGTCATAGAGAAACTTGGGCATCCAGGCCAGCAGCACGGTGGCCACGAAGTTAGAACATACGAAGGCGAGCACGAGCACTCGCACCGTGCGCGTCCGCCACGCCATGCCCAGGAAAGCCGGGATCGGCATGGGCGGCTTGGCTACAATTCCTTCGGCTTGTCCGCGTTTCGGCTCGATCAACAGTTTGGAGAGCACGAGGCCCAACAGGATGCCCAGCCCGCCGAAGACAATGAAGGACCAGCGCCAGCCGTATTGTTGGCCGATCCAGCCGGCGAAAAAGCCCCCGCCGATGGTGCCCACATACACGCTGGTCTGATGCAAACCCATGGCGCGTGACCGAGTATGTTTGTCGTGATAGTCGCTCAACAGCGACATGGACGCGGGAAAGTAGAAGGTCTCGCCCAGTCCTTCGGCAGCGCGGAAGAACACCAGTTGGCCAAAGCCGCGCGCCGACGCGGTGGCCATGCAGATGATGCTCCACGCCTGCAAACCCGCCAGGATCGCGGTCTTGCGTCTGATGCGATCGACCACCGTGCCGGCAAACAGCGCGCCCAATCCGTAGACCCAGGCGAACGAGGAGCCTAGCAGCCCGAGTTGCACCGAGTCCAGCCCCATCTCTTTTTCCAGCAGCGGAAAGACCGAGAAGATCGCCTGGCGATCGGCGTAGTTGAAGAAAGCGATGAACCAAAGCATCGCCACCACGTGCCACTTGTAGTTAGGGCCGGGGACGGTCGAGGAAGTTTCGTTCGAAGTAGTAGAAGAGGCCATCTTCGGCGCCGATGATCAGATCGAGCTTACCATCTCCGTTCCAGTCTGCCGTGTTGGGCGTGGGGTTGTGGCCGCCCAGCTTCTTGTCGGCGACGATCGATCCGCGCCATTGCATGATGGTGCGTCCTCCCTGTGTGCCGATGTTCGCATACCAGCCCGCGCCGTCTTCGGTATCGGTAATCAGGTCCAGCGTACCGTTGCCGTCCCAGTCGGCAATCTCCACTTTGCGGCGTCCACTTGAGCCCGCGCGTCCACGCGACAGTTGCAGGAAGCGGCCGTTGGGATCCACGAAGATGCGCTCGGGCGGGAGTAACTCAAGTTGCCCGTTGGGCCGTCGAACACGGCGGTAGAGCGCCAGATAGCCGCGCCAATCGAGCATCACCAGATCGGGCAGGCCGTCGCGATCCCAGTCGACAACTTCAGGAGTGGTGCGCCATTGAGTCACGAGTTGGCCGGGCTTGGGCGTCCACCACACCCAATCGGGTTTGGGCGGCGGAGCCGCGCCGGGCCATGCCACTTGCACGTCTTGCCTCGGGCCGAGCGCGAGGCCGGCGCCCTGGCCCCGATACCAATGCACCGAACCCCAGATGTCGTTGTTCAAGATGTCGAGTTTGCCGTCGAGATCCCAGTCCACCACCGTGGGATTGGCGTAGCCCCACTTGGCTTCGATAGGCCCTTGCACCGATCCATTGGGACCGGCGATGCGGCGAATCGCCTTGCCGCCGCTGGTGAAGTAGCCTCGGTCGGTGAAGACGGCGGCCGCTCTGGTGCCCGTGTTTTCGAAATATTGGAGGTACCCGGCGGAGTTGCCGGCAATCAGATCGAGGCGGCCATCGCCATTCCAATCCACGGCTACGGGGCGCGCGAGCACGCCGCTCTTGACCGGCGGATCGAGTTGCTCCAGATAGCGCGGCGGGGCCAGCTGTGGCTCCTGCCCGGCGGGCGCGGTGTTGAGCGCGAGCGAGACCGTGCCGTCCTCCTCGCCGATCAGCACTGACACGCGGCCATCGCCGGAGCCCCACTGCACGGCGCGCGGCTGGATCATGCAAAGATCCATTGAGAAGAGCGGATGCGGCGCGGGCGTGCCGTTGCGCCAGATCTGCACGCGATCGACGAACTCGCCCAGCAGCAGATCCCAGGTCCCTTTCTTGAACCACTCCACTGGATTCGGCGAGGGGCTGCCGAGCGTGGTCACGGGCAAGGCGACGGGCAGCGCGAACATCGGCGCGGCGTTGGTTCCGATGTTGCGATGAAAGTAGACGCTGCCGGTGATGGAGCCGCGCGTCCAGCGGCCTTGCGCATCGAAGGCATCGTCCCAGCCATAGTCGCGCCAATCGCTCGCGCCCACGAGTAAGTCAATCCGGCCGTCGCGATCCCAATCCACCGGATACCAGAGATCGTCGCGGCCCAGCGTGTAGTTACGCTCCAGCTTGATGGCCACCCACTTTTCGAGACGGTTAGCCCGGATATCTGAGTAGTAACCGCCGCTGGTCACCAGGTCCGGGCGCGAATCTCCATTGAAATCGGCGATCACCAGATCCTTCTTAGATGGGCCCCAGCGCTCGGGCTTGGCAAAGTAGCCGCCGAGATTCTGGAAATAATACGTGCCGTTGGACGGCCGCCCGATGGAAGCGACAACTAGATCGGTATCGCCATCGAGATCGAAATCGATACCCGCTGGATGGGCCCAGAGTCCGACCGCCAGTTTGCCGCGCACACCGTCGCGGCCATAGCGAATCGGGCTGCCGTCGCCGGGCATCGCCGGTGAGGCCGCGCCAAGCAGCGCCGGGAACAAGAAAAGCAGCCACATGAAATGATAGTCACCTATACAATGTAAGATTATGTCTCAGCCCGCCCCTCCGCCGTGCCGCATCGCCGTCATCGGCGCCGGCAACATCGGATCGGCCTTGATTGGCGGCGTGCTCCACAGCGGTGTAGCAACTATGGAGACCGTCACGGCGACGGTGCGTACCGAGGAGCGCGCGGCGAAATTGCGCGAGCGTTTCGGCGTCCGAGTGTTGGTGGGCAAGAACCTGGAAGCGGTGGAAAGCTCCGACGTGGTGGTGCTGGCCGTCAAGCCGTCAATGATGCCGAAAGTGGTGAGCGAAATCCGCTGGGGCATGCGGGCAGACCGCGTGGTGGTGTCGCTGGCCGCGGCGTTTCCCATTCAGTTGATCGACCAGATTCTGGGCCGCGAGACTGCCGTCTTCCGGGCAATGCCGAACATTCCTATGATCGTGGGCGAGGGCGCCATTGCGATAGCCTACAACGCGCATGTACTGCCGGCGCAGCGCGAACTGATCGCGCGCATCTTCGCGTCGGTCGGCGTCGGCTGCTTCGTCGAAGAGGATCAGATGCATGCGGTGACGGCGCTATCGGGAAGCGGACCGGCCTACATATATATGGTCATTGAAGCGATGATTGCCGGTGGCCTCAAGATGGGGCTGCCGCACGCCGTCGCCACCCGCCTCGCCGAGCAAACAGTGCTGGGTGCGGCCAAGCTCGTCCGCGAAACAGGCCTCCACCCGGCGATCCTGAAAGACCAAGTGATCACCCCCGGCGGCGTGACCATCTCAGCCGTGCACGAGCTCGAACGTTACGGCTTGCGCTCGATGCTGATTTCCGCCATCGAAACTGCTACGCTGCACTCGCGCGCGCTAAGTGCGAATCTCCTCGAAAAGTTAACCCAACCAGAATGACTTCCCATTCCCATCCCAATCCACTCCTCAATCCAGGCTTCCTGATTCCGTTCGACCGGATCAGGCCCGATCATGTCGAACCGGCCATTACCCAACTGCTGGCCGAGGCCGAAGCGCGTCTCGCAGTTTTCGCCAGTGACGCCGGACCGCGCACGTATCCCAATACATTAGAGCGGCTGGACGGACTCACCGAGCCGCTCGACTTGGCCCTGAGCATCGTGAGGCACCTTGAAAGCGTGGCCACGACGGCGGCACTGCGCGAGGTCTATAACAAGGTAGAGCCGCTCGCGGCGGCCTTCTACTCGCGGCTACCTCTTCATGAAGGAACCTGGAACGCGCTGCAAGAGTTCGCCGCCAGCGACGAAGCCAAGGCGCTGACGGGCACGCGCAAGCGGTATTTGGAGAAGACCCTCTCGGCATTCCGGAGGCACGGCGCGGCGCTGCCAAAGGACAAGAAGGCGGAGCTGGAAAAAATTGACGTTGAGTTATCACAAGTAACTACGAAATTTTCCGAAAACGTGCTGGACTCCACCAACGCGTTCGAGATCCTCATCGAACGTGAGGACGGGCTAGCGGGATTGCCGCCCACGGCGATTGTCATGGCCCGCGAAAGCGCCGAGTCCAAGGGCGTTCCCGGGTGGCGCTTCACGCTGCAGGCGCCGTCCTACCTGGCGGTGTTGACGTACCTGGATGACGCGGCGATCCGCGAACGCATGTATCGCGCCTATCAATCTCGCGCGACCCGGGCGCCATTTGCCAACGATCGGAACATCGTGCGCATCCTCGAATTGCGAAGCGCCAAGGCCAAGTTGCTGGGCTACGCAGACTTCGCCGACTATGCCATCGACGAACGTATGGCCGCCACTGGCGCCAAAGCTCAGGCGTTTCTCGACAGCTTAAAAGCCAAGACCCAGCCATTCTTCGCACGGGAGAATGCCGAACTGACAGCGTTTCGCAAGCTACTCGAGGGGCCGGACGCGCCCGTGCTGGAGCCGTGGGACGCCGGCTACTACGCCGAGCAATTGCGCCGGGCCAAATACGATCTCGATGAAGAAATGCTGCGACCGTACTTCTCGCTTGAACGCGTGCTCGCGGGCATGTTTGAGATCGTTGGACGTCTTTACGGCGTGCGCGTTACCGAGCGAGCAGGCGTGCCGGCGTGGGACCCAGCCGTGAAGTTCTATGACATTGTGGACGCGGATGGGGCGGTGCTGGGCTCCTTCTACGCCGACTGGTTTCCCCGTGAGAACAAACGGGGAGGCGCATGGATGGATTCATTTATCACGGGGCATCCCGGGAGGGACAAAGCATTCACTCCCCATCTTGGCCTGATGTGTGGCAACATGACTCCTCCCACCGCCGGCAAACCCGCCTTGCTCACGCATCGTGAAGTGGAGACGGTATTCCACGAGTTCGGCCACTTGTTGCATCACTGCCTGAGCCGCGTGGAAGTGCGATCCCTCTCCGGCACCAGCGTAGCGTGGGACTTCGTCGAATTGCCCTCGCAGATCATGGAGAACTGGTGCTGGGAACGGGAGGCCTTGGACCTGTTTGCCCGCCACTACCAGTCCGACGCGCCGCTGCCCGAAGATATGTTCACTAAACTGCGGGCCGCCCGCACGTTCCGGGCCGCCAATGCGCAGATGCGGCAGTTGAGCTTCAGCACCGTGGATCTGATTCTGCATCGCACGTATTCGCCGGAGCGGGACGGCAACGTGATCGAATTCTCGCGCCGCCTGCTGAGCGAGTTTTCCGCGATGCCGCTCAAGGACGATCACGCCATGATGAACTCCTTCACGCATCTCTTTGCCACTTCGGTCGGCTATGCGGCAGGCTACTACTCCTATAAATGGGCCGAAGTGCTGGATGCCGATGCGTTCACCGCCTTCAAGAAGGAAGGCATCTTTTCGCGCGAGACAGGGATGCGCTTTCGGAGCCAGATCCTGGCCAAAGGCGACAGCGAGGATCCGGCACTCCTG
>JAYTKJ010000868.1:0-74451 GCA_043730365.1 Acidobacteriota bacterium
GGCAAATCGAAGATTGGCATCGGCACGCACGAGCATTCGATGGCCGGATTGCAGTGCCTTCTCACGGGAACCAACATCGCGCGGTACGAGATCTGGGACGGCATTCGTGCGGTGGATTATCTGCTGACTCGACCGGACGTGGACGCCAAACGTCTGGCGGTGGCGGGAAACTCTGGCGGCGGCACGCAGTCCGCCTATCTGGCCGTGCTCGAGCCTCGGCTCGCCGCAGCGGCGCCGTCCTGCTATGTGACGTCGTGGGAATCGATGTGGCTCAAACTCGGGCCACAGGACGCTGAGCAGAACTTTCACGGGTTCATTTCAAGCGGTCTCGACTTCGGCGACTTCCTCATTGCCTTTGCGCCCAAGCCGATCAAGATGATGACCGCCGTGCAAGACTTCTTTCCCATCGAAGGCGCGCGGGCTACCTTCCGGGAAACGGCGGATGTTTTTGCCGTGATGGGCGCGCGCGACAAGATCGACATGTTCGAGTATGACGACAAGCACGGTTGGTCCAAACCGCGCCGTCAGGCCACGTATCGCTGGTTTGAACGCTCGCTAAACGGGCGCGAAGATGAAGGGGCCGAAGCGGAGGCCAAGGTTGACCTGGCGGCGACGTTGCAGGTTACCTCCACCGGGCAAGTCTCCACCGAGGGCGGCGTGGTGGAGACCGTGCAATCAATGAACGCCAAACTGGCCCGTGAACTCCACGGTCGGCGCACCGTGCTGCGGGAGGGCTCGGCGGCGTTGCCCAAGCTGGTGACGGCACGGCTGGCGATTCCATCGGCGTGGGCGGCCAAGCCGAAAGCCGAATCTATGGGCGAAATCGGGCGCGATGGTTACCGGATAGAACGGATTCTGCTTCAAACAGAACCGGGGATCTCTGTACCGGGCCTGCTCTTCATTCCAGCGCGGGCGGCTGGCCCCAGCGCGGTGACACTGTGGCTGGATCCGCGGGGCAAGGCGGCGGGCGCCGAGCCCGGTGGACCGATCGAGAAGCGGGTGCTGGCGGGTGAGACGATTTTTGCTATCGACGTGCGCGGTTGGGGCGAGAGCGCGCTGCCCAAAGCGCAGCGATCTGGATACGGCCCCTGGTATCAGACGTTCATGCGCGCCTATTTGCTGGGCCGGTCCATGATGGGTTTGCAAGTGGCCGACGCCCTTAGTGCAGCTAGCTTTCTTCGGACGCGTTACGCCGAAGTGAGCGTGGCTGGTCAGCAGGCGAGCGGCGGGGCTCTGGCGATCTACCTCGGCGTGCTCGATCCGAAAATCGCGATGGTGTCGACCGCCGACGCCGTGCCTTCGTATCTGGAACTGGCTGACTTGAAGCAACACGATGGGGTGATGGACCTGTTTGTTCACGGCGTATTGGCTGATTTCGATTTTCCAGACCTGATCGCCGCGCTGGGCAAACGCTACGACAATCGCTAGATCAGGCGGCCCGCTCCCGCCGAAACATAGAGAAGACCACCGGCGTGATGAGGAGTGACAAGACCATCGACACCGCGACCCCTCCCATCACCGCAATCGCCAGCGGCTGCAGCAACTGAGCTCCGGAGCCGACGCCCATCGCCAGCGGCAGCATCCCGAAAACTGTGGCCAGGGCCGTCATCAGAATCGGGCGGAGACGGCGGCGGCCAGCTTGAAACACCGCATCGCGGAGGGCGAGCCCCTGGGCCGTGAAGCGTTGCTCGGAATCGAGCATCAAAATTCCGTTCTTGTGCACGATGCCAATCACCATGATGATGCCCATGAAGGAAGAGATGTTCAGCGTCTGTCCGGTCAGGTGCAGGGCCAGCAGGGAGCCGAATGTGCACAACAGCGTCGCCAGCAGAATCGCGAAGGGGTGCGCGAAGGAGCGGAATTCGAAGACGAGGATGATGAAGATGAGTACGATCGACATCAGCAGGACTTGGGTTAGGCCGAGGAACGATTCCCGTTGGATCTGGTAGAGCCCGCCATACTCGATGTCGGTGCCCGGCGGCAGCTTCAGTTCCTTGGGCAGGCGCTCTTGAATCTCCTTCATGGCGCTGCCTAGGTCACGCCGTTCGAGCCGGGCCGTCACGGCGGAAAGGTTACGGAGGTTCTCGCGGTGGATCTCGATTTGCCCCTCCTGCATCTCCACGTGCGCAATGCTGGCCAGCGGCACGGTGACGCCTGTTGGTGAGGTGAGCAGGAGCGCCTGCAGTTGGTCTACGCCCTTCCGGTGCGCCTCCGGGTAGCGCACGCGGATGCCGATGCGGCGGTCCCCACGAATCATGGTGGAAGCCAGTTGCCCGTCAAGAATCGCCGCTTCCAGATTGGCAACATCGGCGATGCTAAAGCCCGCACGCTGCGCCTTCTCCGGATCGACGCGGAAGTTGATGGCGGGGCCGATCACGATCGTCTGATTCACGATGTCGACTACGCCGCTGACCTTCGGCAGCCACTCCTCCACGGTCTTGGCAACGGCCTTGAAGATCGCCTCATCCTTGTGCGTAATCTTGATTTCGATGGGCTGCGGCGCCCAAGCCAAATCACCGACGAGATCCTCAAGGATGTGCGGGAACTCTACTTCAATCGCGGTCTCGGTCGACGTAATCTTCTCGCGCAATTCGGACGTCACATCATCGAGCGAACGGTGGCGATCCCGTTTTAGCTTGATCAGGAAGTCGCCGGTGTTGGGTTCGGCGATGGCGAGCGCGAGCCGCGCGCCAGTGCGGCGGGAATAGCTTTCGATCTCCGGCGTGCCGGCCAGATGCTTCTCAACGTTGCGTAGGAGGCGGTCCGTCTCTTGGAGAGAAGTGCCTGCGGGAGTGCGATAGTCCAACACGAAGGCGCCTTCGTCCATCTCCGGCAGAAAGCCGCTACCCAGACTCCAATAGAGCGCGCCGGCCCCTGCCAGAATCGCCACTGTCAACAGAGCGATGAAGCGGGGTTGCGCCAGACACCATCCCAATGCCCGCTCGTATCGGGTGGCCAGCCAACGCATCCAGCGGCCCTCACCGGCTTGCTCTGCTTCGTCCAGATTGAGCGCTTCGCGGCCAGTCGGTTTCAGCAGCCACGCGGCCAACACCGGAGTGAAGACCAAGGCGAGAATCAGTGAAGCGAGCAAAGAGGCCACCATCGTCAGCGCCAGCGCACGGAAAAAAACCGCCGTGATTCCGCCCAGAAATACCAGCGGGACGAACACCACAATCGGAGTGAGCGTGGAACCGATTAACGCCGGCGTCAATTCCTCGATCGCGCTCCGTGCCGCCTCGTTCGGCTCCTGCCCCATGTTGAGATGGACTGCGATGTTTTCCACCATCACGATGGCGTCGTCGATCACCACGCCAATACAGGCGGCGATGCCGCCGAGGGTCATGAGATTGAAACTCATGTGAAAGAGCCTCATACAAACGATCGCCATCAGGACCGCCACCGGAATCACCAGCGCGGCGACAAACGTGGTTCGCCAGTTTTTCAGAAAGGCCAGCAGCACACCCACCGACAGCAGTAGTCCAATCAGAATGCTTTCCACTACACCGGAGATCGAGTCGCGGACTAGAATCGACTGATCGTAGTAAGTAGACAGCTCGATGTCCTTAGGCAAGGTCTTCCGTATTTCGGCGAGCTCAGCGTTAACGGCGTCGGCCACTTCGATGGCATTGCCATCCGGTTGCTGCAGCACATTGACTAACACCGCCGGGCGCCCGTTGGCGGTGACGATGTTGTAAGTCGGCTTCTCGCCCGGCACCACGTCGGCAAGATCTTTGATCAGCACTGGTGTGCCCTTGACCACGTCCACCACTGTGTTTTCGATTTGCTCCGGTTTGTCCATCAAGCCCGTCACCGTTGTCAGGTAGAGATGATAATTCTCTTGCAACATGCCTGCAGGGACGATGATGTTGCTGTTGCGGATGGCGTCCACCACCTTGGTGAGCGGCATGTTCAGGGCGTTCAGCCGCTTGGGGTCAACGATGACGTGATACTCGGGAGCCCGCCCGCCCACGATCCTGGTTTCGGCGACGCTGGCCAGCCGGTAGAGCCGAGGCGAGATCTCATAGTAGGCGAGGTCCCAGAGTTCCGATGGCTTGCGCGATGGCGACGTGATGCTGAAACCCACCATCGGGAAAACCGAAAAAGTAAGTCGATTGATGTAGAACCGGCACTCGGGCGGGAGCGAGGGCGTGATCTGCGAGATCCGCCCCTGCACCAAATGGAGCACGTTCAGGATGTCCACGTCCCAGCGAAAGAACGCGCTGATTTCAGTGGATCCTCGCGCCGTCGTGGAGCGCACTGTGGTGACGCCGGGAACCAGGCGGATGGCCTCTTCAATGGGCCGCGTCACGGTGGTCATCTGGATGTTGGGCGGAGCAATGCCATTGTCAACCAGGATCACGATGCGGGGAAAATCGGTCTGCGGAAAGATGGAGATAGGGATTTGTGGAATTAGCAGCAGACCGGCGAGGGCGAAGCTGAAAGCCACCAGGACCAACGCCCGGCCATGGCGCAGCGCAAACCCGGCGAGGCTGGCCGTCACCGGCGCTGCTCCTTGCCCACACTGACCTGCGTGCCGTCAGGCAACTCATAGCCGCCTTCGATGATGATCTTCTCGCCCGCTTGCAAGCCACCGAGCACCACCCGCTTTTCGCCCATCACTTCGCCCACTTCGACTTCCTTGCGATGGGCGAGGTTCTTATCGTCGACTACGAGCACGATGCCTTTGCGGGTCCCTTCCTCCAGTTGGAGCGCGCTGACCGGAACCAGTACTGTATTTCGCAGGCCGCCGGTTTGAAAGGCCACGCTGCCGAAGGCGCCCGCGCGCAGTGTCGACGAAGGCCGGGCAATCTCGCACCACACTTCCACGGTGCGGCGTTGCGTGTCAACGGCGCGGTTGATCACGCTGACGCGCCCCGCGGCTGCTGCTGCGTCGGTCTCGCCGCTGGAAAACCGGCAGACCTGCGCCATCCTGACGCGCGCGGCCTCGGCTTCGGGAACTTGCGCTCGCGCCGAAACCACGGAGAGATCGACCAGCGTAAAGATCGGCGCGCTGGGTTGGCCGAGGTCCCCCGCATACTGGAACTGCTCGGTGATCACGCCCGCGAACGGCGCGCGCAACTCAGCATACTGCAACTGCGCGGCCACCGCCGCCAAACGGCTGGTAGCTTGTTCAACCCGCGCTTCGGCGATGCGAATGTCCTGTCCCTGCGACTGCTGCATGAGCAACTGCAGCGCCCGCGTGGCCACACCGTAGTTTGACTTTGCCGTGGACAACTCGGTTTCGCTCAAGAGCAGATCGCGATTCGGAATTGCCCCCTGGTCGAACAGAGCCTTGCGGCGTTCGTACACCTTTTGGGCCTGGTTCAGTAGCGCCTGAGTGGTCTCCACCTGCCCGCGCGCGCGGTCAACGTCCATAGGCAGCGTGCCTTTGCGGGTCTTCTCCAGACTCGCCTGCGCGTCGGCCAACATCGCTTGCGCTTCATCGCGCTGTGACGTCAGGTCCCGGTTTTCGAGCCTCGCGAGTACGGCGCCCGCAGTCACCACGTCGCCCTTGCGCGCCTTCAACTCGCGGATCACGCCAGTCAATCTCGGCGTAATGTTGGCCTGCTCGCGAGGAAAGATTGTGGCTGGTGCGCGCAGAGTGAGCTCAACGGAGGTAGCCTCGGCGAGGGCGGTCTTCACGGCCACAACCGGCTTCTTGGGCGCTTCTTCCTCTTTGTGGCCGCCGCCGCAGCCGGCGAGTGCGGCCAAGAATGCCAACAGGAGAAAAAGTTTCATCGACCGGCCGCGACCTCCAGATCCACCCGGGCATTCGCATATAGGAACAACGTATTGAAATAGTTGGTGCGAGCGTTTTGAAGTTGGGATTGCGCCAGCACCACGTCCAGCGCCGGACCTTCGCCGCCTTCATAACGCACGCGCGACAGCTTCAAGTTGTCTTCAAAAAGCTTCACCTGCAACTTGGCAACTTTCGTCTGATCCTGGAGAGACGTCATCCGCGCCTTGGCCGATTCATATTCGCGCGAGAACACCCGCTCGGATAGTTGGCGCGTGGTATCCACTTGCATTGCGCGGGTCGTGAATTGCTGCGCCAAGCTGCGGGCGCGGAACCAATCGAAAATCGGCACGTTCAGACTGGCGACTACTGCGGTGCCGCGTTCACTCCAGGCGTAGCGATTCGCATCGATGCCATGTTGAACACCTAGAAGCACCTGGGGCAACAGCGCCGCGCGTTCTCGCTTGGCATCCAACGCGAAGCCCAGCTTCTGCAGGTCTAGGATCCTGAATTCGGTACGCCGGAGGAACGCGCCCGGAGCCTGGCTCTCCACCGGATCGGTGGCCACTTGCGTGAGCGAGTCCTCCAGGTCCAGGATCGCATCCAAATCTGGCGTCCAAAAGCTTGCAAGTTCCTGATTGGCCAAACGCGCATCCAGGGTGGCGGCGCGTTGCAGTTGATCGAATTCAGCCACCTGCGCGGAGGCCTTGACGACGTCGGCCTGCGCTGCCTCGCCACCTTTGAACAAGGCCTTCACCCGCACCTCGAAGCTCCGGGCCTCGGTGAGACTGGCTTGGGCTGCATCGGCCAACTTGCGCGATACCAATGTTTGATAGAAAGCGATCGTTACCGCGCGCCGCAAGTCGCGCTCCGATATCTTGACACCCGCCTCGGCCGTATCGCGATCAACCTTGGCTCGCGCATAGGCCGCGCGTAGACGCCCGGAAGTATCGAGTTCGACCGCGATCCCGGCCTGCGTGATGTATTCGCGCGTGCCGTTGAACGACACGAAGGCCTGGTTGCCGGCTGGCCTGGGCGAATTGTAGATCGCACCGGCGGTGAGGCCGGCGTGCGGTAGAAAGTTGGAGCGAGCCGCGGTGATCCCAAAGGTGGCGATGCGGGCCTCTTGCCGCGCCCAAGTGACGGCATTCGGTGCAGCGCTTGCCAGTCGCAGGCAGTCAGCCAAGCTAAGAGTCTTCGAGGGTTGCTGCGCGAGAAGGATCCCGGCCAACGAAGCCGCGCAACTGAGGCGTATTAGGAGCAAGTAGTCCCTCGGCATCCTTCTGATTAGAACAGACCCCGACCGATACCCGTCAGCCGTTCCGCTAGGCTTAAGGCTATGGCTTGGCGATTCCTTCTTTTCGTTGGTCCTGTTCTTCCGGCGCTCATGGCCCAGTCCGGTGGATATGCCGGCTCAGCCGCGTGCAAGACCTGTCACCCCAGCGTCTATGAGCGGTGGTCGAAAACCCGCATGGCCAATGTGGTCGTCGACCCCAAGCAGCATCCCGATGCCATCATCCCAGACTTCTCCAAACTCGACCCGCTCCTGACGTTTAAGAAAGAAGACGTGGCTTTCACCTACGGCAGCAAGTGGAAGCAGCGCTACTTCAAGAAAGTGGGCGACGATTATTTTCCGCTCCCCGCGCAATGGGATGTGACGAACAAAGTCTGGCGTGCCTACAACGTCAAGCCGGGAACCGATTGGTGGACGGCGCATTATCCGGCTGACAACATGCAGCGCCCGACCGGCCCGCTGTGCGACGGCTGCCATTCTGTGAACTACAACGTGCAAACCAAGGCTGTGACCGAATGGAATGTCGGCTGCGAAAAATGCCATGGGCCTGGGGCGGCCCACGCGCAGAAGCCGTCGCGAGATAGCATTGTCAACCCGGCCAGGCTCAGTTCCAATCGGGCGAACGACGTGTGCATCCAGTGCCATTCGCAAGGGAAGCCGCTCCGCAATCCGATCGCCGGCAGGCACTACGATTGGCCGGTGGGCTTCGATGCGTCGAAGAACCTCGGGGACTTTTGGGAGCTTGAAGAACACAAACTCGGCGAGACGACGTTCACACACTTTGCCGACGGTACGGGCCACAAGAACCGCATGCAGGGCAATGACTTTGTCCAGAGCGCCATGTACACGCACGGCGTGACGTGTTCAGCCTGCCACGACGCACACGGCACGGCGAACAATGCCGATTTGGTGAAGCCGGCCAATATGGTCTGCCTTACCTGCCACGGGCCGAATTCATCCAACGGCCCTCATACCGCCTCCATTGAACAGCACTCTCACCACAAGGCCGGGTCGGCGGGCAATGAATGCGTGAACTGCCACATGCCGAAGATCGAGCAGACCATCGCCAATGTCAATGTGCGAAGCCATACCTTCAAGTTCATCACGCCGGCAATGACGGATCAGTTCAAGATTCCCAATCCTTGCACGACGTGCCATACCGACAAGACAACTGCGTGGGCGAAGGAGGAGCTCAGGAAGTGGCCCGAGGTTTCCCACTGGCGAGTTGCCGCCAAGTAGAATGGAAGTTGATCCCCCGCGGCCTAGTCTGCCTGTTAGTATCGCTGTGCGCCGGGTGGGACGCTGCCGCCGAAACACCGGCGAAAAGCGCGCCTACTCCGGCACCGTCACGAACGCGTATGCAGTCCACGAGCATGCGCAACGAAAATGCCGCCGTCAATCGGATTGACTTCAACGCGATCAAGGAAGCCAACACGCGCGTGGGGGCCAACATCACCATCGTCACTGAGCCTCGCGTTGAAACGGGTTACTTTGCCACCGAATTTGGACGCCCGGCGGGTGGATCGGTTGTGATGGCTGCACCAAACAACGGGATGGCAGCGTGGCATGCTGAGCTTTTCGGGTCTCACCAGAACAGTGTGTTCAACGCACGGACGTTCTTTCAGGTTGGCGGCGTCAAGCCATCGCACCGCAATTCCTACGGCGCGCGTGTCACCGGGCAATTGGGTAAGTCCACGTGGCTCACGGCCAACGTTTCGCAGCAGAAAATCCGTGGGATGGTCAACGGCAACGTGCTCGTGCCGCTTGCCGATGAACGCACTCCGCTGGCCACGAGCCCTGCCTTGCGCGCGCTGGTGCAGCGATTCCTCAATGCGTATCCTACTGAGCTTCCCAATCGACCGGACTTCGACGTGCGCGCCCTGAACACCAACGCGCCACAGCGGATCGATGAAGTAGACGGCACGCTGCGGTTGGATCATGATTTGTCCGGCTGGGGCAGGCTCTCTGCTTCGCATCAACTCACGCGCCAGCGTGTGGACGCCTTCCAGTTGGTGGCCGGTCAGAATCCGGACAACGATATCCACACCCACCGCTCGCAACTCACCTGGCGCAACGGTCCATCGGCAGCCACTGAAGTTGCGCTCGGCTTCACCTTCTCCCGGAACAAGACGCTGCTCGTGGCCGAGCCCAACGCGATGCCGTCGCGCATCCGCGTGGGTTTTCAAATTGAAGAGCTAGGGCCTGATAGCGAATTTCCCGTGAACCGCGCCACCAACTCATTCCGGTACGGAGCCGTGGCGTCGCGCCGATTCGCCGAGGGCCGGCATCAGTTGACCTGGGGCGGGGACTTGACGCGGTTCCAGCTCAATGGCATCGAGACGCTCTCGACGCGCGGCTACTTCAGCTTCACCAATAACTTCGGCCGCGGGGCGATTCAGAATCTGCGGTTGGGCGAACCGTCTTTCTATGAAGTCACTACGGGCGAGTTGGCACGCGGCTTCCGCAACTGGACCGCCAATGCCTTCGTGGCAGACCGCTGGAAGCTTAACCCGCGTGTGCAACTATTCCTCGGCCTGCGCTACAACCTGGTGACTGGCCCCACGGAAGTGAACCACATCCACCCGCAGTTATACGACTGCGATTGCAATAACGTCAGCCCGCGCCTCAGCTTGGCGATCCAGGCATTCAAAGGTTGGGTAGTCAGGACGGGTTACACGGTTTCGTTTGGAGAAATTCCGCCCGTCACTTATCAACAAGAGCGCTTCAACCTGCCGCAGGTGCAGTACATTCAACTGCAGAACCCTCGGTTGATTGACCCCTTGGCCGGCCTCGATCTGGCGAGCGGAAGCCTTCGCAGTTCGCCAACCGTGTTGTCGCGCGATATTGTTTCTCCTTACGCGCATCAATATCACTTCGCGTTTGAACGCAAATCCAAAGCCGGCGCTTTGTTGCGGGTGGGCTATCTCGGTAGTCAAAGCGTGAAGCTCATCAACGGCTACGTACTTAATCGGGCGCAAGCGGTGCCCGGCATCCCGCTGACGCTGGATACGGTGGACCGCCGTCGAGCCGATCCCCGCTTCTACGAAATACGCTACGTCCTCAACGGCGGGATGGGCAACTTCAACGCGGCCCAGGCGAGCGTAGACGTGCCGGACTGGCGCGGTCTGCGCGGAACAGTCAGCTATACATTCTCCAAGTCGATCGACGATGGACCCGATTACACCAGCACCGCGGCAAACCGCGACATGAGCCGCGCTCGAAGCCAAGGCCAGTACGACTCGCTGCGCGACCGCCGCGGTCTCAGCGCCTTTGACTCTCCTCACGCGTGGGTGGCAAGTTACTCATACGACCTGCCAACTTTGCCCGGAGCCCGATCGTGGCCGGGGCGTCTAATCAACGGCTGGCAACTTTCCGGAGTGTCGATGCTAAAGAGCGGCACGCCGCTGACGCTCTACGTCGGCTCGGATGCACCGGGATTTGGCAACGTGGACGGATCGGCCAGTGACCGCCCCAATATCCTCTACCCCGCGATCCTTGGCCGCACCGTTTCTCATCCCGACATGGCGCCGGTGATGCTGGCGCGAGACCGTTTCTCCTACATCACTCCGGGCGACACGCGCGGCAACATCGGCAAGAACACGTTGCGCAAGGCCCGGATTGCCAACTTGAACGCGGCGCTCTCCCGGCAGTGGCAGTTGGCCGGGGGTGGCCGCGAATGGCGCGCGCAATTCCGTGCCGAGGTCTACAACTTGACCAACACGCCGCAGTTCGATGAGCCGCAGCGCAACTTGACTTCGCCCGCCTTTGGCAAGATCACCAACGCACTGAACGATGGCCGGGTCTTCCAACTATCATTGCGTCTGCTGCTGTAAGATGATTCTGGTGAAGATGCATGATGCGTTCGTTGTTGCTAGGGGTTCTCAGTTTCGCGCTTTGGCTCGTTAATGGGCTCGCCGCCGCCGATCCGCAGAGCTTCCTGAATAGCTACTGCACGGCCTGCCATAACCAGAAACTGCGCACCGCTGGACTCGCGCTGGACGATGGCAGTGCAACCAACCCAGCAGCGAGTCCCGCTGTGTGGGAACGCGTGATCGCCAGGTTGCGGGCCGGCTCGATGCCGCCACCCGGAGCCGCGCGGCCGCAGGCAGAAGTGAGCAATGCCGTGGCGAGTTGGCTCGAAAACGAAATCGACCGCGCGTGGTTGGCCAAACCCAAGCCAGGCCGGGTGAGCGCGGTCCATCGTCTCAATCGGGTCGAGTTCAACAATGCCATTCGCGATCTGTTCAACCTTGATGTAGACGTGAGGCCTTTACTACCGGGCGATGAGACTGCCGATGGCAGCTTCGACAACCTCGCCGATTCTCTCTCCATCTCGACGGCGCATCTGGAGCGATACATGTCGGTAGCGCGCCAGGTTACGCGTTTGGCCGTGGGTCTTCCTCCCGCGCGTCCAGGCGTTGAGACGTTCGCGATTCCGCTGCACGTGTTACAGGAAGACCGGCAAAGCGAGGACTTGCCAATGGGCTCGCGCGGCGGCATCGCGGTGCGATACAACTTTCCCGTTAACGGCGAATACTCGATCAAGGTCCGGCTCCAACGTCAATATCAGGATTACCTCAAGGGCATGGGCTGGGCGCAGCAACTTGACGTTCGCCTCGATGGCAAACTTCTCAAGCGGTTCACCGTTGGAGGCGGGGCGCAAGGCCGAGCGGCTGCGGCCAGCTACGCCGGCGATGGCGAGCCAGGCTATGCCGGCGATCCGGAGTGGGAAAAGTATATGCAGCTCACCGGCGACGCAGGGCTGGAAGTTCGCCTGCCGGTCCAGGCCGGTCCTCGTGTGGTGGGCGTGGCGTTCGTCAGGCAGGCATGGGAGCCGGAGGGATTGCCACAATCGTTGCAACGAGGCAGAGTGATCGCCAATGACCAGGTCTATATGGATCACGCCAACGTTGGCTCGGTTCAAATTGGTGGTCCTTATCAAGCGAGTGAGCCCGCCAAAGACAGGCCGAGCCGCCGCGCGATTTTCGTCTGCCATGACACGCAAGACGCGGCGGCAGAGCGGGCGTGCGCGTCACGGATTCTCTCCAAAATTGCGAGGCGCGCTTATCGGAGGCCGGTGACGCCGCCGGATGTGCGAACGCTGCTGGAGTTTTTCGACGCAGGCCGCCGCGATGGCGGCGACTTCGATAACGGGATTCAATTCGCGCTTGAGCGGCTGCTGGTCGATCCCGATTTCCTGCTCCGTCTGCATAGACCGAATACCCAGCGCCTCAGCGATCTTGAGGTGGCTTCGCGACTGTCATTCCTCTTGTGGAGCAGCATTCCGGACGAGCACCTGTTGTCGGTGGCCGAGCGCGGCCGTCTCACCGGTAATCCGGTCCTCCAGCAGCAATTGCGGCGGATGCTCGCTCATCCCCGCAGCGCGCAAGCATTGGTGGACGGCTTCGCGGCCCAGTGGCTGAATCTGCGGCGCATCAGCGAGGTGGTGGTAGATCCGCTGCGCTATCCCAACTACGATGAGAGCCTGCTGCAAGCTTTCAAGCAGGAGACCGAGCTCTTTGTAGCGAGCAGCATCCGTGAGGATCGCAGCGTCAACGAACTGCTGGACGCAGACTACACCTTTGTAAATGAGCGGCTGGCACGTCACTATGGAATTTCAGGAATCCACGGCAGCCGGTTCCGTCGCGTGACGCTGCCCAACCGCGATCAACGCGGCGGGTTGCTGGCGCACGGAGCATTGCTGGCGACGACGTCCTATCCCGACCGCACTTCGCCCGTGCTGCGGGGCAAGTGGCTGCTGAACAATATTTTCGGTTTGCCCGTGCCGCCGCCTCCTCCGGGAGTGGATACGAATCTTGAAAGCAGGCCCGGCGCCGCCGCGCCGTCTATGCGGGAGCGGCTGGCGCAACACCGCCGGAATCCATCCTGTAATAGTTGCCACTCGGCGATTGATCCGCTCGGATTTGCGCTCGAGAATTTTGACGTGATCGGCGGATGGCGGACCGTGGATGAGTCCGGCCGCGCTGTGGATTCGAGCGGCGCCACCGTAAGTGGAGTCAAGGTCGAAGGCCTGGCGGGGCTCCGGGCATTGCTGCTTGCACAGCCGGGCCAATTCCCGCGCACGGTCACCGAAAAGCTGTTGTCCTATGCACTGGGGCGCAGGCTCGAGTATTTTGATCAGCCGTCAGTACGCGCGATCGTGCGCGAGGCGGCGGCCCATGACTACCGTTGGTCGGCAATTCTGGGCGGTATCGTCAAGAGCCCGGCTTTCCTGACGTCGAATTGATCTAAAGGAGAAGCGATACACGTGACTTACATTAGTGCGAAATCGTTACCGCGACGGACCATGCTGCGCGGGCTCGGAACCGCGATGGCACTGCCACTGCTCGATGCGATGCTCCCACCGTCATTGCTCGGCGCGCAATCGGCCGCCAAACCTGTTCATCGGTTTCTCACCTTCTATGTGCCCAACGGAATGGCGATGGAGTATTGGTCGCCAAAAGAGGAGGGCAGCGGCTTTGCGCTCTCGCCCATCCTTGAGCCGCTGGCGCCGTTCCGCAACCAGATGCTGGTGCTGTCGGGCATCAAGGCGAATTGGAATTACATCCACGCCGGCGCGTCGGGGTCTTTCCTTACGGGCACCACGCGCGGCGGACGGAACGAAGTGGAGATTGTCGCGGACGTTTCGGTGGACCAGCTGCTGGCCCGCCGGTTCGCGCGGGAGACTCAGGTGGCGTCGTTGGAGTTGGCGATCGACGCACCAGCGAATGCAGGCGCCTGTACCGGCAATCTCAGCTGCGTTTATACGCACACTCTCTCGTGGCGCAGTCCCACTCAGCCGCTGCCGGTGGAGTGGAATCCGCGCGCGGTGTTTGAAAAGCTCTTTGGCGACGGCGGCACCACTGGCCGGGCGGCGCGGGAAGCCAGGCTGCGGCAGCACAAGAGCATCTTGGATTCAGTGTCCGGAAAGTTGGCGGACCTCAAGCGCGAACTCGGTCCGCAGGACCGCGGCAAGGTGGACGAGTACTCGGAGGCCGTGCGTGATGTGGAACGGCGTATTCAAAGAGCTGAAGAACAAAGCGGCCGCGCGGAGCTTCCCACGATGGAGCAACCCCAGGGCGTGCCGCTGGTTTTTGAAGATCATCTGGCGCTAATGGTTGACCTGCAGGTGTTGGCTTTCCAGTCCGATCTCACGCGCGTCATTTCCTTCATGCTCGGCAAGGAGCAGAGCGCTCGGCCGTATCCGCAGATCGGCGTTCCTGAGGCGCATCATCCACTCTCGCATCATGAGAATGACCCCGCTTTGATTGCGCAGATGTCGAAGATCAACCGGTATCACACGCAGCTTTTCGCGCAGTATTTGGCTAAGCTCCGCGCCACGCCTGATGGTGACGGATCGCTGCTTGATCACATGACGATTCTCTATGGCTCGGGCATTTCCAACAGTACCCGGCACTCGGGCGACAACTTGCCGCTGCTGGTGATGGGTGGCGGAGCGGGTCGGCTCAAGGGTGGCCGGCACATCAAGTATGCCAACACACCGACAATGGCGAACCTGCTAGTGACGCTGATGGACAAGCTGGATGTACCAGTTGAGCGTCTCGGCGGCAGTACAGGCAAGCTTCCGCTCGAGCCGATCGCCGGCGTGTAGGACTTGAGGCATGCGGACGAGTTGCTTGTTCGTCGCGTTGGCGCCCGCGCTGCTATTGAGTGCTGACGGTACCTCCCTGATTGACGCGGCCAAACAAGGCGACGTCGTTACGCTGCGTGCGCTCATCGGCATGAAGGTGGATGTCAATGTCGCCGAAGCCGACGGCGCCACAGCGCTGCATTGGGCCAGCTACCACGATGACATCGAGAGCCTAACCCTGTTGATGCAAGCGGGCGCGAACGTAAATGTGGCCAATGATCTTGGCGTCACTCCGCTTTGGAACTCGAGTCTGAATGGCAGCGCGCCGATGGTCCGCAAGCTGCTGGAGGCGCAGGCGAATCCAAACGCGGCGCTGTTGATGGGCGAAACTCCGTTGATGGTGGCGGCGCGTTCCGGCTACGAGGAAGTTGTCACGATGCTTCTGGCCAAGGGCGCCCAGGCCGACACGCGCGGCCCTCGCGGCCAGACGGCGTTGATGTGGGCGGCGGCGCAAAAGCATCCCGACGTGGTGAAAGCGCTGCTCGCCAACGGCGCCGACGTCAAGGCTCGCTCGGAATCGTGGAGCCAGGTGATGGCCGTGCCTCCCCATGGCCACGCCGACTACAATCGCGCCATTCCCCATGGCGCCAATACTGCCTTGCTGTTTGCCGCTCGCGCGGGCGATCTTACGTCTGCCAAGCTGCTGGTGGCTGCCGGCGCCAACGTGAATGACCAGGATGCCTGGGGCGTTACGCCCACGATTCTTGCGGCTCACTCAGGCTTTCGTGACCTGGTGGAGTTCCTGCTCCAGAAAGATGCCGATCCGAACCTGGCGCCCGCTGGTTTCACCGCCTTGCATGAAGCTATCCTACGCCGCGACGAAGCGATGGCGAGCGCGCTGCTCGCCCATGGAGCCAACCCCAACACGCCGCTGCGCACTTGGACTCCCACTCGCCGCTCGTCGCGCGATTTGCATTTCGAACCGGCCCTGGTGGGGGCGACGCCTTTTTGGCTCGCCGCTCGCTTTACTCAACCTGCCGTGATGCGTCTGTTGGTCAAGCGGGGTGCTGATCCGCTCTTCGTACATCGCTGTAGTTATGTCGCAGGCGAGCGATTTCAAAAGCGAACCGAAGCTACCACGGCTCTCATGGCGGCGCTGGGAATGGCTGGCGGCGGATCAGCTTGGGTCCCGCCGTCAGCGGAAGAACGGGAGCAACTGGCCTTGGAAACCGTGAAACTGGCTGCCGAACTGGGCGTCGATGTTAATGCCGTCAATGCTGACGGCCGCACCGCGTTGGCCGCCGCCAAGAGCTTACGCTATGAAACAGTGACGAAGTTTCTGCTGGAGAAGGGCGCCCACTAGTCCAACCGCTTCGTCTCGATCGATCCTTTTGACTCCCAGGCCCCTACTGTCACGCCATCCTCAAGAGCGATGAGATGCGCAAAGCCGCCCGTGGCGCCAATCACTCGCGGCTCGGCAGTGGCGGGTGTTCTCACTTGAATCGCTCCGTCCTTCGTCCACGCTAAATACCAACCACCCTTGCCCCGTGCAATTGCGACGTCTTTCCCGGTGCCGATCACCTGCTCGGCGCGGCCGGGTTCGTCTAAGACGATTTCGCCATCGCGCCGCCACGCCGACGTGACTTGTCCGCCCGGCCCCACGACAAAACCGCCACCATCCATCGGGCAAGCGTTGATCTTCCAGGTGCCCGTCCCCAGTTTTCGCGCCCCTTCAAAGTGAACGCCATCCGCCGACTTGATCAAGTGGAGATCGCGCGACCCGTCCAGAACATTTCGCCACATTACGTATATGCCGCCCTTCTCGTCTATCGAAAGCGCCGGATGGCAACATTGGCAGATGGCTCCGTCGGGTGAAGCATAGATGGAGACGTTCTTTGACCACGTGACGCCGCCGTCGCTCGAATGTGCGCCGAAAAGTTGAGTGCCTTTGGCGCGCAGATCCAACCAGACTGCGAACAGCTTGCCGTCCGGCCTGGCTGCGATCGCGTGCAATCCCTCGCGTGCCGCGCCGGGAACGTCGTTGATCACGCCGCTGTGCGCCCACGTGGCTCCTTTGTCGGTGGAGCGCCAGACCATGAGATTGCCGCTCTTCGGAAGTCCGTGTGCATGGGGGCCGGTGGCCTGCTTTTCGCCGGCGATGGCACCGATGAGCATCGCGTCCTTGAGAATGACCAGGCGAGGCCCGCGATGCCGTCCGAGCGCCAATGCGCCGGTCTCGGCCACCTTCATCGGGGCACGAAGGAGCGGCCCTGATCCTGCGAGGAGGCAAAGAAAAGCGAAGCTCCCGCGCCAAACGTCATCGCCACTTGCCCATGCGCCGCGGCCAGCTGCGGCTGCCGAAACGGCACCGCTTCGGACTGCGGCGCGATGGTCTCAGCAGCGGCCAACAGAACCAGAACTGGGGTCAGCATAAGTAACTCCTTAAAACCTGAATCGCAACGCGAGCTGCAAAGATCGCGGGTCATTGACGGCGGTAACTTGTCCAAACGATGCCAGCGGCGTTCCAGGATGCGCGCCTGCGCCAAACACGCCATTCTTGGTTAGATTATTGCGATGATTCAACACATTGAAGGCCTCGGCCATCGCTTCCATCGTCAGGCGCTCGCGCAGCGTGAACAGCCGGCTGGCCCGCAAGTTCACACCAAAGAAGTCAGACCCCGATCCAGCGTTGCGCTCGATAAACGACCCATTCACCAAAGGCCTCCCGGTTGTCCCTTGTACGGTGGTGGCGCCGGTGGTCAGATTCAGGGGCAGCGACGAATAGTACTGCAACATGCCACTCAACTGAAAGCCATGGCTCAGTTTCTGCCAGGCGTTCCTGCCAGCCCCCATTGGTGAATTCAGCGCTCCGTTGAAGACCACGCGATGCCGTTGATCGTCGTCCGAACGGCCGTAGTCCTGCCAGATATTGTAAGGATTGATCGGCGAGCTGAAGAAGAATTCGCCGACATTGTTCAACGACTTCGAGAGCGCACAAGAGATCCGGTAGCTACCCCAGCTCACCGGGCGCTGCTGATAGGAAACATGCAGGCCGTTGTAGCGCGAGTCCGCCTGAGACCGGTACTGGCTGTTGTTGGCATAATTCGAATTGGGCCGGCAGCCGTTGTTGGTTCCGGCAGCCACGCAAGCAGGCACGTTCTGATTGATGGATGCAATCAGATGAATACCGCGCAAGTGTTGATAGCCCACGCTAAGCGTGCCTCGATTACCGATCTGCTGCTCCACTTCGATGTTGCCTTGCTTTGAGTAGGCGTTCTCCATCCGCGGGTCCATCGTGGTGAAGTTGACTAACACACCGGCGGGCAAGCTGGTGAGCACATTCGGAAACGCCGGTGCGCCGGTTTGCGCCGGCGACAAGTTGATGCTGACTTGGCTGGCGCTGGTGAGAGACGTCGTGTTGCCGCTCGACAGCAACGCATTGGCCAGCGCGCGCAGGGGCACCCGGTCATAAAACAATCCAAAGCCACCGCGCACCACCGTGCGCCGGGAAGCAAATGGCGTCCAGGCGAACCCGGCGCGCGGCGAAACATTGTTGGTGTCGGTGGAGATTGTATCCAGAAACTGCAGATCGTAGCGAAGCCCGGCGTTCAGCGTCAACGAAGGCCGCACTTTCCATTCGTCCTGCACATAGAAACCAACGTTCGGATTGGTTTGCGGCACAACGGTGTTGCCGAAAGTTTGTGTGTAGCCCACGTTGTTGTAGATTCCCTGCCGAAAATTGGCGAGCGAGGAAAAAGCATAGGCGCCGCGCACTGAGCGAGGAAAGGTGATCGTGGTGTCGTTGTAGAGAAAGTTGAAGCCCAACCGGACGGCATGTGCTCCCGTCTGATGGGATAGGTTGTTCACGATCTCGTAGAGCTTGTTCAAGCGGCCGGTGGGCGAGCCAGACAGGCGGCCAAACGAGGCCACGCCCGCGATGCTGACGGAGGGCCCCGCCGTATCGCTGGGCAACGCCAGCAAGTCGCTATACGTGAATTGACCGCGTGTCTCGTTCACGGTATGCGGGGACAGCGTCAGGATGTTGCTGGCCGCGATGGTATGGTCCGCGTTGTCCAACCCAGCCGAAGCGCTGGCGTCACTGAGCGCGCCCGCGCCGCGCGAGTTGCGGCTGGCCCCCGAGTAGAGGCTATAGCGCGCCGAGAACTGATCGCGCGCGCTGAACGAATGATCGAGCTTCGCCAGTACGTTGGTCAGGTGGACCGGATTGGAATAGATGCCCGTCCCGATGCGAGCCCCTTTGAAACCGACGGCGTCGAGTTGAGAATTCACGGCGGCCACATTGCCCGGCGTGATCGTGATGAGACCGCTTTGGTTCAAAAGGCGCTGCTCAAAATTCCCGAAATAGAAGGTGCGGTCCCGAACGGCTGGTCCACCCACGCTGGCGCCATACTGCGACTGGGTCACAGGGAGCTTGGCATTCGAGAGCGGATTGGCCGCGTTGAATCGCTGGTTGCGAAGGTATCCGTACAGATCGCCATGCAGGGTGTTGGTGCCGCTCTTGGTTACGATGTTGATGAAGCCGCCCAGCGCCCGCCCCAACTCGGCCTGCCCGCCGGACGTCACCACCTGGAATTCGTGAACCGTGTCGAGCCCGTAGAACACTCCGCTCAGTCCCGCTGCGTCGTCGTTAGCTGAGAGCCCATCGACGATGAAGCTGTTGGAGAGGTTGCGCTGGCTGCCCACCGAAATGCCCTGTCCGGGCACAGCCGATGACTCGGCAAAGAGTTGATTACTACCGGTGTTGGTGGGCGAGACGCCGGGAATCAGCAGCGCCAAGTCCAGAAAATTACGCCCATTCAAGGGAATGTTGCGCACTTCGGTCTGCTGAACGGTGCCGGCAATTTGACTCCGCGCCGCCTCCAATACTGTCGCTTCACTTGATACCGTCACGGAGGTTTCGGCTGTGTCAACTGCCAGCGTGAAGGCGACGTCGTAGGCTCCGCCTAGACTCGCCGTAAGCGAGCGGGCGGCCTCGGCAAAGCCGGGCTGACGCACTGTCACCTGATAGGGTCCAACTTTCAAATACGGAAATCTAAACCGGCCTTCCCGGTCGGTGGCGCCGCTGCTCGCCAGGTTCGTGTCGGTTTGACGCGCGGTGACAATGGCCGCTTCGACTACGCCGCCAGACGGATCGGTAACCCGGCCGCTGATACTGGCATGATGAATGGTCTCTTGCGCGCAAACAGCCGCAACGGCGCCGAGGATGGCGCAGGGAATCGCGAAGGCACGAAGCATGTAGTTCTCTCCCAATCAATCTCCGCGAACATCACCGGTCGCGGACGCAAAACTTAAAGCTGTTTTTAGGAGAGGAGAGAAGGTGGTCCGCGCTTTTGGCAGGAGCGCGCGTACGAGATTCGGTAACGCGCCTCACTCTGTTCCAGAGCGGAGGCAAAACCAAGAACCGGAGAACTCGAAACCGTAGCAGGTAACCCCGCGGACAAGATGGCGGCGACAGGCACCGACTTCCCCGCGGGGTACAGAGGACATTTGGACTTGGCGGCGTGGACTTCCATTGAAGACCCTTTTGCGCCCGCCATGCCCTTCATCGAGCAGTGATGTTTTCCATCGCGGCGGCAGCACGATGGAAGTTTAGACTCCGTTTGCCCAGCCAAGAGCGGCGCGATCAGCGAGAAGCTGACCGCGAACGACATGAGGATGGCCTGGACCCGCCGCAAGATTTAAGTGTACTTCAGTTGGCGTTCACCGTGAAAGTGCGGACCGCGCTCAGCGCTCCCGTCGCACTGTTGCGAAGTGCCAGCGTATAGGCGCCTGCGGGCAGCGTGTTGATAAACACGACGTCGGTGGTGGACGCACCGTAGGGTAGCGCCACGCATCCAGCCGTGCCGCAAGGCCCGCCGGTGAAGAATCCCTGCACTTTGGCGGGATCGATGTTTGAGCCTTGTGCCAGAATGACCAGCGGCTTGGTGGCCACCGCGCGGGTTGTCACCAGCGAGAAGTAGGTCAGCACTGGGGCCGTGGGAACGGCTGGGGGCGGCGGAGTGGCGGGCGGTGGCGTGACGCTGGTGGCCGAGCCATAGAGCGTGGCCACGCCTGCCTTGTCGCCCGCCTCCAGGCTCCGCTTCTTCGTTTCGCCCGATCCTGCCGAGGCCCACATCGTCTCTTCCGAGCATGCCGTGTCGGCTGGGTGATTGAGGCCCAGCGCGTGACCCAGTTCGTGCGTCGCGATCGCCTGCACGTCAAACTTGCCCGCCTCGCCGGTGGTGGTCCACGTGAAGCGGTTGTTGAACGTCATCGAGAATCTCACCATCTGTTTGGTGGCTACCGAATATTCTGAGCGAGTCGACGCCAACGTGCTCCCTGCACCCAGGTCTCCCAGCGAGATGATGTGCGGGCTGCTCGGGCCCGCTCTAAAGGCGAACTTCGATCCTGCGCCAGTCCAGCTCTGCGCGGCTGCCTGAAGCACAGAGCCCCAAGCGGCAGGCAGGTTCGGGCCGGCCAAATAGGTGGTGGCGGGCTCTGCCCATTTGACTCCCGTATAGGCTGAGCAGGACACAGCTCCGAGATCGATGACACCGCCCCGGTCGCGCGTGCCAGTCTCCACAGTGCGCAAGAACTCACGTGCCCGGTCCATCTCTTTTTCTGAGATCGCCTCGCCGGCGTCGCCCCGGGACTGTTGGATCCGATAGACAATGTCCCGTCCACGCGCTGGTTCGAGCCGATATTTTTCCAGCGGCCGATCAGCGGTGCCAAACACGACCACATCCTCGTCGTTCTCAAATCGAGGGACGTCCGAGAACGTAACCACCCGGTCTCCGACTGTTCCTCCCTTCACAGTAAAACGAAGGTCTGTACGTCCCGTCTCTTCGCTGTCCTTTAGTACTGACTCGGTCCTGATGGCGACGTCGGTATATATTTCGCCGTCCGCGCCGACGTGGCTATCGGCTGCGGCAACTCGCCCCACCACGATCAGCGGCGACTCCTGCGTCAGTTCGGCTAGCGTCTTGGATTGTCCTGCCATCAGCGTGCCGGCGGCAGAAAGCACAAATGACAAAGTGCGGATCTGAAAACGATGCATGCATCTCCTATAGAAATTTAGAATGGGGCCCAGGGCCGGTGATTCTGTGCTTATCGTCACGGTGCAGCGTTCTTGAGTCAATCTTGGGGGCTCAGTGCGACTCGCCAAAGTACTAGGGATTATTCCTCTGGCGCAGGCCGCATTTTCGTACTAGAGTAATGACAGAGGACTGGATTGGGTGTGACGAAGCGTATCGTTATTTGTTCATTCTCAGTGTGTCTGGCGGTCTCGGCTGAAGTTCATTGCCCGGCCTATCCTTCCGAAAAGCGCGAAGCGCAACTGTCCGCGTTCCAAATGGAGCGCGCTGGCGTGGCCGCCATGTCGGCCGCTGCCAAAGCCGCGAGCGTCGAACGTACGGCGGCGGCGCGCAACAATTTTATAGACGACTACATCTTCAACCAGATGGACGCCGCGCGCATTCAGCCCGCTGCTCTGTCCGGAGACACGATGTTTCTGCGCCGTGTTTACCTGGACGTCACCGGCCGCTTGCCTCAGCCGGAAGCGATGCGCGAATTCCTCGGTGACACCCGTGCCAATAAACGCGCGCTCGCCATCGATAAGCTGGTGAATTCGCCAGACTACACAGACTACTGGACCTACTACTTCGGCAACAAGTTCCAGATCACCAGCGCCTACTACAACCTGATTGGTATTCCCGGCCGCAACCTCTTCTACAATTTCCTGCGCGATGCGGTGCAGAGTGATCGCCCGTACTACGAAGTGGTGAATGAGATGATCACTGCCACGGGCGATTCCTTTGAGAAGGCGCCTGCCAACTTCGTGCTGCGCTCGATCCAAATGGGCGATCCCGTCCAGGACACCTGGGACACGTTGACGGCCGACATCACGCAGAAATTCTTGGGCGTGCAGACGCTCTGTGTTTCCTGTCACGATGGCCGCGGGCACCTGGAGCAGATCAACCTGCATCTGACCGGCATCAAACGCCGCCAGTTCTACCAGCAGTCGGCCTTCTTATCCCGCTTGGCGATGGCGCAGTTGCCGGTCGACGTCTTCGATCAGACGCGCCGCACTTTGGTTTTTGATAAAGACCATGGCATCTACGACGGCTCGGTGAGCTCAGGCAATCCCGGCCAGCGCCCGCCGCGCACCGGCAACTGGGAGCCTGCCTATATGTTCTCCGGCGAAACGCCGAGGAGCGGCGAGTGGCGCAGGGAATTGAGCCGCATGATCATTGAAGATCGTCAGTTTGCTCGTGCCACGGTCAACTATCTGTGGGCCCACTTCTTCCGGCAGGGTATCGTGGATCCACCCGATGCTTGGGACTTGGCGCGTATCGACCCCAAGAATCCGCCTAAAGCCCCCTGGACGATGCAGGCCAGCCATCCGGAGTTGCTCGAAGCATTGACCGACGAATTCATCACCAGTCGATACTCCATCAAGCGTATGGTGCGGCTCATGACCGTATCGAATGCGTATCAGTTGTCCAGCCGCTACGAAGGCACTTGGCGGCCTGAGTACGCCAGGTTTTTTGCCCGCAACACGCCGCGCCGGTTGACCGCCGAAGAAGCGTGGGATGCCCTCACTGCCTCCACGCAATCAGAAGTGCCGATGTTCGTCGAAGGCTTCGCCGCTCCACTGACGCGCGCGGTGCAACTGCCTGACGCGACCGAGCCTAGGCAGGATTCGCGCATCCGCACTTTTCTGAATAACTTCGGCCGTGGCGACTGGTGGCGAGTGCCTCGGGATCCGGGTTCAAGCATGGTGCAGGTTCTCTATTTCATGAACGATGCGACCATCAACGCGCGGACCTTTGGCGCCAGGCTGGGCGGCGGCAACGCGCAGACTCGCGTCGCCCGGCTAGCGGCCTCCGATCTGGCCGAAGACCTGTGCATTGATGAGTTGTTCATGGCCACCGTCGGCCGCGAGCCAACGGGGGAAGAATATGCGGCGGCCAAACGCACGTCGTCGCAAACGCGCGAAGACTGGCTGGCTGACCTCCAGTGGGCCTTGCTCAATAAGGTTGAGTTCCTGTTCGTGAATTAGAGGAGATCAGAACGCCATGCAAGGTTGCCTTTCTCAAGCTCACTACACGCGCCGGAAGCTGCTCACCGGCTTCGGTGCCTGGGGCGCTCTCGCCGCGCTTGCCCGGCGTGGCGATGCGCAGATTCAGCAGGCCAGCGTGCAAACCCGCAACTCCGCCAAGGCTTGCATCTTCGTTAACCTCAGCGGCGCACCTAGTCATCTGGACACTTTCGACGTGAAGGACGCCGCCTGGAACGCGCCCGATACCAGCATCGTGCAAGCGGGTCAGGTCACGCTTAACAAAACGATCTTTCCGAATTTGGCGAATATCGGCCAGGACTTGTGCCTGCTGCGCTCAGTGGTGAGTTGGGAAGCGGCGCATGACCGCGGTCAGTTCTACATGCAGACTTCCCACCCGGCCAATCCCGCCTTCCTGGCCGAGTCGCCGCACATCGGCGCGGTCGTGGCCTATGAAATGGGGAAAGCGTCCAGTAAGTTGCCCCCGTTCCTGGCCTTCAACGGCGCGCCTCGGGGAGCTACGTTCCTCGGCGGCCGCAACGAACCGATGAACGCGCCGGCCAATCAGGGCGGCTTTAGCACCATCACGCATCCGTTTTTCGGCAATGCCAGCGAGGCGCGTTTTCAACAGCGTTTCGCCCTTCTTGAAAAGCTTGATGGCGAGATTCGCCGCAATCCGCACGACCAACTGCAGGCCAACCACGCCTCGTTCTACACGTCGGCCAAAAGCATGATGTACGATCCGGTTATCACCGACGTGTTCCGCTTCAGCGCCGATGACAACAGCCGCTACGGCAATACGAATTTCGGCCGCAGTTGCATTGTTGCGCGCAACGCGGTGCGCAGCGGGCAGGGCGCGTCATTCATTAACCTTACGATCGGAGGCTGGGACATGCATCAGCGCATGTTTGATACCGGCTACCCCGGCAACCTCTATCAGGTGGGCGGCGATCTGGACCGATCCATCGCCATGCTGGTGGAGGATTTGAAGGCCAGCGGCCACTTTGACTCGACGCTCATCGTCATGATGGGCGAGTTCGGACGCACGCCAGGCGCCCTCAATGTATCGGGTGGCCGCGATCATCACAAGAACGCCATGTGCTGCGCCATGCTCGGCGGCGGGGTGAAGGGCGGCCGCGTGATTGGCGTTACCGATGCCAACGGCGCCGAGGTTAAGGACCCGGGCTGGACCAAGCAGCGCCCCATCTATTTCGAGGACATCACGGCCACCATTTATTCGGCGCTCGGCATCAACTGGACGCGGAGCCTCACTGATACGCCATCGGGCAGGCGCTTCGAGTATGTACCGTATGCTTCCACCGGCCAGCATACTTGTGTTCAGGAAGTCTTCGGCTAAACCCATGCGGGCGGCTGTTCTCACTGTCGCGGCGGCGTCGCTTGGGTGGGCGCAGGTAGCCCGGGTCGACGTCTACACTCCGGCGTCGATGGTCATTGTGGGAGAAGAGGTGCGTCTGGCCGTGGCGGCCCGCACGGCGCAAGAGCAGATTATTCAGGACTCCCCGCTCACGTTCGTCTCCAGCCAGCCAACGATTCTCTCGGTCGACTCGCGCGGCATCGTGCGCGCCCTTCGTCCCGGTCAGGCCAACATTACGGTTCGCTCCGGCAACCAGCAGAACATCGTCGAGATCCTGGCCGCTCCCAAGCGGATCGCCGTCGATCCGCCGGCGCGCGACATTTTCGTCGGTGAGCGCATCCAATTTACGGGGATTGCTTACGACGCAAATGACAACGCAATCCCGAACGTGGTTTTCTCGTGGACCGTCACCGGGGCCAACGGCAACCAGATCAACGCCGCCACGATCGCCTCGAGCACCGGCCTGCTTACCAGCAACGGCGTGTCGGAGGTGACGGTGCGCGCCAACTTGAACTTTGCTTCGCGCGCGGACCGATTTCCGCCACAACTGATTGGCGTCGCCCGCGTGACCATCCGCCCGCGCTCGGACTATCGTGTAGCCCGTCTGCTGAGCACCGAAGACGTGCGCAACAGTTTTACGATGCGCCGCGTGCTGGCCAATATCGCCGGCAACGACAAAGGCCAGTTTGTTTTTCGCGCCTCGCTCGATGGCATCGCCAGTTGCGTCGTTCTTTATGATCACGGCCAGTTCCGTTGCGTGGCCAGCGCCGGTGAGCCGCGGCCGCTGGGCGGCAATATCGTTACGCCTTTTGGGCAGCCGGCCATCAACAACCGGGGAGAAATTCTGGTGGGTGCCAGCGGCATCGGGTTGTTGCTGATCGACAAGGACCGCCGCCAAAGCTACCCCATTCAGGACAGCGCCTATTTTGGCGACTATGTCATGGCCGGCGGCTTTAACGTCAGCAAGAAATCGCTCAACGACTATGGCGACGTGCTGTTTGCGTTCAACTTTCGACGCACCTCCGACAACATCACCCTGCGTGGCTTGGCCCGGCTTTCCGAGGGCGAACCTGAATTTGTGTGGTCTTCCGATCAGCCGCTGCCGGGTCTGACGGGCGCGGTGAATCTGGAGGATTGGGGCATTGACCGCAACGGCGTTGCCTACTTCCAGGCCGCTACCTCCAACGGTCGCGGTATCTATCGCGCCGAGCGATTTCAGGCTCCCCGCCGCTTGATCGGTCAGGGCGATGCGAACGACGGCTCAACCATTACCCAACTGAGCGGCCTGCAAGTGGCCGAGGACGGCAGCATCGCGTTTCTGATCAATCGCCAGAACGGCGTCACCTCGATCGGCCGGATTCTCCGGGGAAGCAGCGCGGCGCTTGAGTCACTCCGCAGCACCGGCAATCCCACCAATCCCATCGCTATCGCTTCGAACGGAGCCATCCTTTTCCGCGGCGACACCGGCCAAGGCTACGGTCTCTATCGCTGGGAAGGCGCGCAGTCCACGTTGGTGCTCCTGCGGCGCAACACCCCGGCGGGCGAAGCCGTTACCGCGTTCAACGGCGGCGCGATCTCGGCGGGAGGGGGAGTGATTGCGCAAGCCGCCGCCGCCGCGCGCGAGTTCGTGCTGTTTGCCGCCGGCGATGGCGCGCCTACGATTTTGCAAACCAACGGCGACATCCAGGTGTCCGGCCGCGTGCACGTGCCGGTTGGCGCGGCCTTGATCCCTGGCGAGAACGCCGGCAACGCTCGCCTTCGGCTTGGCGACGTGCGTAGCGCCTACGAGGTTGATGCGGGCAAGCTGATTCCCCGTTTGGTTGACCTTGATATGTTGCCGGACAGCAACCGTTTTTTCGGCGATGGGGCCAGCTTTGAGGAGCCCAATGGCGATCTGATGTTCGTCGTCAACAATACGATCTTCCGCCAGCGTGTCTCCGGCATCGAAATGATATTGCGCAATCAGGTGGCGACTGACGACAATCAGCGCTTGTCGTTTTCCACCGGAATCCGTCCGGCCATCAACCCGCTCGGCGCCATGGCGCTGGTTGCCGCTACGGCGACGGGTGAACGGCGCATCTATCTACGAACCTCAGGCGGACAGTTGCAACTGATGGGCATTGTCAACACCACTCGCGTGGCGGGCGGCGACGTCATCACGGCCGTGCGTTCGCTGGTGATGGACAACCTCGGTCGCGTGATGGCGCAACTCGATGTGCGCAACACACCTTCGAGCCTATACATATGGAGCGGCCGTGACTGGGTCGCCGTGGCCGTCCCGTTGCAGACGATGGTGGACGGACAGCCGATTCGCGATCTGGTGCGCGGGCCGCTCGCTGGCGGAAATCGCTTCTACATGATCGTGAATCGCGGCGAGACCGGGCAGACGACGGTGCCGACGGTCCTCGAGTATGGCCCTGACCGCTGGACGCCTATTCTCACCAGCGGCGACGCGCTGCCGCAAGGCGGGAGCATCTCCAGCTTCGGCGTGTTTGATGTGAATGACCGCAACGAACTGGCCGTGTCGATTAACGGCAACACCGGCGGCTCCACCGGTCTGCTGCTGCGCACTGCCGACGGTAACCTGCGCCTGGTGCAGCAGTTGATTCGCGCTACCAGCGTCGAGGGCGAGTACGTCACGGGTTTCTCGGAAATCGATCTCCGTGCCGACGGCCGGATCTTTTTCGGCTCCATGACGATCAAGGACGCCTATACGATCTTCATAGCGGAACCGGCGCGCTAGGCCGATTCCCCACCTTCAAGGTGTTCCAGCCGCTGATGGTGTAATTCCGCAATACGCGCCAGGGCCCGGATATTTTCGGCATCGGCCGCGATAGCTTCGCGGATCACTTTCATCTCCGAGTCATGCCGCTCGAAGGCCTCGTCATGGTATCGCTGACGCGCGGCCATTTCATGTTGGCTTTTGGCCACCTGTTCGAGAATGCGTTCTATGCGATCAAGCCGCTCACTGCCGTCCGTCGTCATGTTGAGTGCCTTTGTCACCAGCGTATCATCGAAGACGCCTATCTACTTCCTACCCTGGCTCCTCCGGCCACTTATGCCTCGGATACCGCCGCATCAGTTCTTTCCGAATCTGCGGATACCACTTCACCCAGAATCCCGCCAGGTCCGTCGTAGTCTGGACCGGCCGTTGATTCGGGGCCAGCAAATGCAGCACCACCGGCACTTTGCCGCCGCCCACGCGCGGCGTCTCCTTGAGTCCAAAAAAATCCTGAAGCCGCGACTCCATCCACGGGTCTTTGTCGCGTGAATAGTTGACGCGCGCTGAGCGGCCCGACGGGAGCTGCCAGCGCTCCGGCGCCACCAGATCGAGTACCCGCCGCTGCTCAGCCGGCAACTGCCGCATCAACCCGCCCGCCAAGTCCGCCTGCTTGAGGTCTGCGAAACTACGGAGACCTTCGCAACCCATCGCCAAAGCCGTGTCCAGATCGAGGGCCGGAATCGATGGCGCGTGGCGAGATGCAAACTCGACCCGCGCCATTAACGCCTCAAGCTCTTCCGGATCCGTGAACCGTTCGACGCCCGCTTCGCGCGCCTTGGCCGCCAGCATCGCGGCGGCCGCTTGTGGATCTACCGCGCCGCTGCGAGATTCCTCGATCACGAGATTGTCGTAAACCAACGCACTGATTGACTCCACGCGTTCGGCCGTTTTGTTCCACTCGACGCCCGCGCGCTCCGTGACGCGATCCGGGAACAAGTCAATCAACCATTCAGGCTCGATCGCCGCCGCCAGCCTCACCACCGGCAAACCGCGCTCGCGCCGTTCCTCGATGTCGATCGCCACGGCAAACTTCGCCTTCGCCAACGCATGCGCGCCTTCCGGCAGCACGGCCGAGCCTCCGCCCGCCAACAGCAATTCACGCCGATCCCGCCGCCTTGCCACGCGATCGGGAAAGGCACGCAACAAAGCCTGTGGCAAGTCGAGCCGCCCCTTGGCGGGAGCGAGCCGCCGTAGCTGGTCTGCGAGCCGCCGTGTTTGTGGTGAATCGCTTCGCAAGTCAAGCACGTCGCCAGACTCGGAGCGTTCGCCATTGGAAATCGCCGCTGCAATCGCGCAAGCGTCGCGCCCACCTTCCAGCACCAGCGTCGCGATGCGAGGATGCAGGGGGAGACGAGTCAACTCGCGGACTCGCTCGAACGCACCCAACCGCCCCAGCATTTGCCTCGCCGCCTCAATGGCCGCAGCCGGCGGCGCTTGCAACCACGGCAAGTCCGCCTCGCCGATGTTCATCGACTCAAGCGTCAGCACCAGCCCCGACAATTCGCGTCGTAGAATCTCCGGCGTCTCGGCCTCGGGCCGGCGCACGAAATCTTCTTGCGGATACAGCCTTATCACGCGCCCCGGCGCGGTCCTACCAGCGCGCCCGGCCCGCTGCGCCGCCGAGTTCCTCCCGATGCGCGTCACCTCAAGCGAAGAGATCCCAGTCCACGGCGAGTCCTTCGCGATGCGTGCCAAACCGGAATCGATCACCGCCGTCACGCCCTCAATGGTCACCGAAGACTCAGCCACGTTGGTGGAGAGAATAATCTTCCGCTGTCCGTTGGCCGCCGGGGTCACAGCTCTATCCTGCTCTTCGGGGCTCAAGTCGCCGTGCAGAGGAGCCACGAGCGCGCCCATGCGATTGGCCAGCCCTTCACAGGCGCGCATCGTACGGCGAATCTCACCGGCTCCAGGCAGAAACACCAGCACGTCGCCGGTCAGCGCACCGAGCCGACCGATCGCCGTGGCCACCTGTTCTTCGAGCGGAGCCGGCGAGTGCGGCGTGAAAGCGATGTCGATTGGATAAAGCCGGCCCTCGCTCCGCATCACCGGGCAGCCGTCCAGATAACTCGACACCGCCGCTCCGTCCAGCGTGGCCGACATCACTACGATGCGCAGCGGACGCCTTCGCTGTAGCCGCCGCAACAAAGCCAATGCCAAGTCCGCGTCCAAATGCCGCTCATGGAATTCGTCGAGCACCACCGTCTCCACGCCGCGCAACTCCGGATCGGAAAGCAGCCGCCGTGTCAGCACCCCTTCGGTGAGAAATCGGAGCCGGGTGCGCGGAGAAGCCACCTCTTCGAACCGCACCTGATAGCCAACCGTCTCACCCAGAGGTTCGCCCATCTCCTGCGCCACGCGGCGGGAAGCCAGGCGCACGGCCAACCGCCGCGGCTCCAAAACCACCACGCCGCCAAAGGCCAACAGGGCAGGCGGAACGCGAGTCGTCTTCCCGGCGCCCGGCGGCGCTTCGACCACGAGGTTGAGATTGGTTTTCAGCGAATCGACAATTTGCGGGATGACCGAGTCGACCGGAAGCAAGATCGGCAAGCTTATTTGAATATACTGGTTCCAACGCTATGTTGGCCGCGAGCCTTACATTGTCGCTGCTGTTTCAACCTCAGTTTTTTGAGGAACGCATTCGCCCACTTCTGGCGGCCCGCTGCTTCGGTTGCCATGGCGAGACCAAGGTGAGCAAACTCGGGCTGGACTCGCGCGAGGGAATGCTGGCCGGTGGGCGTCGCGGCCCTGCCATCGTTCCGGGTGACGCCGCGGCCAGCCGCCTTGTGCAAGCCATTGAGCGCGCGGGTGAACTCAAAATGCCGCCCGAGGGCAAACTCGCGGACGCTGAAATAGCCGCGCTCAAGCAATGGATTCAGGCCGGCGCGCCTTGGCCGGCGACCATCAAAACGCTGGTCACCACGACGGGCAAGATCACCGCCGAGCACCGTAACTGGTGGGCGTTCCGGCCGCTGCCTGAGCCGACCCGTGACGCGGGCATCGACGCGTTCATCGCCGCCAAGCTTGCCGCCAACAACCTCAAGCCCGTAGGTCCCGCCGATCGCCGCACCCTCATCCGCCGCCTGTCCGTCGATCTTACGGGGCTGCCGCCGACGCCCGTCGAAGCCGCTGCCTTCGTCGCCAGCGGCAACGTGCCCGAGGCCGTTGACCGTTTGTTAGCCTCGCCCCGCTTTGGCGAGCGCTGGGGCCGTTACTGGCTCGACATCGCGCGCTTTGGCGAGGACGATTTCCGCGGGCTCGATCAGGAGAAGTACCCGAACGCCTGGCGCTACCGCGATTGGGTGATCGAAGCGCTCAATCGCGACCTACCTTACAGCACCTTCATCAAGGCGCAACTGGCTGGCGATCTGCTGGAGGCCGACGCCGGTTTCGACCTTCGCCCCGCGCTCGGGTTCCTCGGCCTCGGCCCCTGGCACTACGGAATTTCGCCTCCTCCGCAAGCGCGCGCCGACGAGCGTCATGATCGTGTCGACGCCGTCACCCGCGGCTTCCTCGGTCTGACCGTCGCCTGCGCCCGCTGCCACGATCATAAGTTCGACCCGATCACCACGCGAGATTACTATGGCCTCGCAGGAGTATTCGCCAGCACCGGTTATCGCGAGTTTCCACTTGCTTCGCCCGACGTGGTCGCGCGTTATGACGAGCATCAACAGCGGATCAAGGATGCCGAGAAGCCCCTCAGCGAATGGCTGTCACAACAGAAGTTGCAGCTCGGAGAAATGCTGGCCGCCCAATCTGAGCGCTACATCACGGCCGTGCTGGCTGGCGAATCCAAGGATCTCAACGAGCAGGTCTTCGAGCGCTGGAAAAAGCTACTGGCCAAGCCCGAGCGCGAGCACAAGCTCTTCGATTCCTGGCGCGAAACCGGCGCGCCGGTCAAGCTCCAGGAACTGATCGCATCGGTGATCGCTGAGAAGAAAACGATCGACGAAGAAAAACGCCTGGCTCTTGAGCGCAGCAAGCCCACGCGCGGCGTAAAAACACGCCTGCCGAATGGCTTCGAAACCTACGACGACTTCTGTCCTGGTTGTGACGTGGCCGTAGGCCTCACCCAATCGCGGGACCGTTATAAGGTTTGGGAGGATCTCTTCCGCACGCCGGGCGGCGTCGTGTCGTTCACCGATGTCGAATTTGAAGCGATGCTTTCCGGCGAGTGGAAACGGCATCTGCGCATGCTGCGCGAAGATGTCGAGCGCCTCAAGAAATCCGCTCCCCCTGCCTATCCGTTCCTGCACGGCGCCGGTGAACGCGAGGATCCGAAAAACCTAAAGATCGCGATCAAAGGCGATCCATACCGTCTGGGCGAAGAGACGCCGAGGCGCTTTATCGAAGTACTCACAGCGGGCACGCCGAAGGCCTGGACATCGGGCAGCGGGCGTCTGGAGTTGGCCGAAGCCATCGCCGCGCAGCCGCTCACGGCGCGAGTGGCCGCCAATCGGATCTGGATGAAGATGATGGGCCGCCCGCTCGTCCTTTCGCCGAGTAACTTTGGCCGCTATGGCGATCGCCCGTCGCACCCGGAGCTCCTCGATCATCTGGCGGCCCGCCTGGTGGAACACGGTTGGTCGGTCAAGAAGTTGATCCGGGAAATCGCACTGTCTGAAACCTACCGGCGCGCGGCCGAGTCCGTGGCAGCCAATGAGAACATCGACGCCGCCAACAAATGGTATTGGCGGGGCAACCGCGAACGTCTAGATGTGGAAGCTCTTCGCGACGCACTCCTGTTTGCCTCCGGCACGCTGGACCCGCAAGTGGGCGGAGCTTCCGAGGAACTGACACCCGAGTGTCGCCGCCGCACCGTCTATGGGCGCGTGAGCCGCTTCAAGCTTAACGAAACTCTCCAGCTTTTCGACTTCCCCAATCCCACCACCACCAGCGAGAAACGCGACGTCACCCACGTTCCGCTACAGCGGCTCTTTTTTCTCAATAGCGAAATGGTGGCGCGTCAAGCCTCCGCGCTGGCTGCCAGGATCGAGCGCGAAGGCGGCTCGGGCGACACGGCCCGCCTGAAGTACGCCTACGCGATCCTATTCCAGCGTGAACCTGCCGCAGCCGAGCAAAAGCTGAATCTCGAATTCCTCGCCGAGTCCGGCTGGAAGCAGTTAGCGCAGGTGTTATTGTCGAGTAACGAGTTCCTGTTCGTGGATTGACAACGCCATGATTTCACGCCGATCACTTCTTGAACAAATGGGCGCAGGCTTTGCCTGGACGGCCGCGATGGCGTCAGCTTCGCCGCTCGAGTCCAAGAAGACACATCACGAGGCAAAAGCCAAGCGCGTCATCTTTCTCTTTCTCAACGGCGGGCTTTCTCAGGTAGACACGTTCGATCCCAAGCCCGAGCTGCAGAAGCGGCATGGCCAACCGTTCCCGGGAGGCAATCCACGCACGGAGCGAACCACCGGCAATCTGCTCGCTTCGCCGTTCCAATTCCGGCGCTGCGGGCAAAGCGGCATTGAAGTCAGTGAGATCTTTCCAGAGCTGGGCAAGATGATTGACGATGTCTGCGTCGTGCGGTCCACTGTCACCGGCAACCCCATTCATGAGTCGTGCCTCTTCATGATGAACACCGGAGACCTGCAAGCGGGGCGGCCTTCGATGGGCTCCTGGCTTACTTACGGTTTGGGCACGGTCAATCAGAACTTGCCCGGCTACATCGTGCTGTGTCCGGGTATTCCGGTGGTGGGCCCGCCCTTGTGGAATTCGGCTTTTCTGCCGGCCGCCTATCAAGGCACCCATATCCGCAACGATGAGACTGACCCGCTCAAGCTGATCCCCAATTTGAAGAACGCAGAATGGGGACCGGCCGCGCAGCGCAAGCAACTCGATCTACTTTCTCGACTCAATACGATTCACGCCAAACCCCGCGCGGGCGATGCCGAGCTCGACGCCACCATTCAAGCCATGGAAGTGGCGTTCCGGATGCAGTCCGAAGCGCCCGACGTGTTCGACATCTCGAAAGAGCCTGAGTCAACGCGCAAGATGTACGGCGAGGGCCATTTCGCCCGCGGCTGCTTGCTCGCGCGACGCCTGGTGGAGCGCGGTGTGCGGATGGTGCAGGTCTACTATGGCAATGGTCAGCCTTGGGACAGCCATGACGACATATTCGGACATCGCACCCATGCCCAGCACTCTGATCAACCGATAGCCGCGCTGCTCCGCGATCTGAAACAGTGCGGGCTGCTGGATGATACCTTGGTGATCATCGGCAGCGAATTTGGCCGGACGCCGTCGGTGGAAAACAGTGCGGTGGTGAAGATTCAGAACGGCCGGGATCATAGCCCTTATGGCTTTTCGACGCTCATGGCCGGAGGCGGGATCAAAGGCGGCATCACCTACGGCGCCACCGATGACTTCGGATTTCATGCCGTCGACAAGCCCGCGCATGTGCATGACCTGCACGCCACTGCTCTCCACCTCTTGGGGCTGGATCACACACGTTTAACCTTCCGCTACAGCGGACGCGACTTCCGCCTTACCGACGTAGCCGGCCAGGTCATTCGCGATATCATTGCCTGACCGTTTATGAAGAAACTTTGGAAGAACGATAGTGAGCTTTTCACGCTCGCCCGCACTGAATTGTTCACGGCCGTGGTGGGTGACGTGATGGACAAGCTCAATCTGCGCCGCCAATTTCTCCCGCCGGAGATCCAGCCGTTGGCGCCAGACATGGTCACCATCGGCCGCGCCATGACCGTCCTCGAGGCTGATTTCTTTGAAGAAGGCGACAAGCCCTTCGGCGTTATGCTGGAGGCGCTGGACGATCTGAAGACGCACGAGGTCTACGTCTGCACCGGCGGTTCTTTGCGCTACGCGCTATGGGGCGAGTTGATGAGCTTGCGAGCGAGCAAGCTCGGCGCCGCGGGAGCCGTCCTCAATGGCTATTCGCGGGACACCAACGGCATTATCGAGCAAAAATTCCCCTGCTTCTCGCGAGGCCGCTACGCGCAGGACCAAGGGCCGCGCGGCAAAGTAGTGGAGTTTCGCGTGCCCATCGAGATGGACGGTGGCGTTAGAATCGAAACCGGCGACATCGTCTTCGGCGACATTGACGGCGTCTGCGTGATCCCCGCCAAGGCCGAGCGCGAAGTGTTTATGCGAGCGATCGAGAAAGCGCGCGGCGAGAAAACCGTGCGGCAGGCGATCGAGGCAGGGATGAGCGCTCAGGCGGCGTTTAAGAAGTTCGGCATTCTCTAGCTCCGCTTCGCTTCTCGCTGTATCCCCTCGGCGATCCACATTCGCAATTGCGTCTGGTACCCAACCGATTTCCTTGCGGCGATCTTCTTGGCCGCTACAATCTGTTCGGGAACGAGACGAATAGAGATTGGACGCTTGGCTTTTGCATGACGCTATCGAATAGCCATTGCAAGAGGCCCCGGCATTTTCCCCGGCTTGGCTTCGGGCAACTGCTCCCAGATTTCACCCACTGAGTGCTTGTCAAAATACTCGGCCGCCGCCTTGTCCGAGCGAAATTGTGGGAGGGGAAGCTTCGCGGGGGGTAACGTTTTTCTCATATTGCTCGCTTACTTCCGGCGGAATTGCCGCCGTTCGTTATCTTCCATGTTGCGCGCGGTGATGACACGGATCTTTCCAGTCGGTAAGCGACGGAACACCACGAAACCAGTCGTCCATCAAGGGTTGCACCAAGAGCGATGTAGCGTTGATCCCCACTTCGCCGAATCTTGTATGCGCCCACAAAAACTTCTTCGACTTCTTCAGCTGTAAAGTCGTGCTGTCCGATGTGGAAGATGTTCGCGTCATCCCAGTCAAAGCCAGTTGGCCACAATCAGAGAGTAGCAAAATGTATATACAGAGCGCTACGGTGTGGAATGGTTACTTCCACCTCGTACCAGCGGCGTCACCGTCACCTTGCGAAACTCCACCGGCCCATGGTCCCCCTGCAACATCAGCGGGCCCGGCTGGTCTTCGTTGGGATCCGTCGCCATCGCCGTGTAACCCTCCACGTCCTTCTTCTCGATCAACTTCTTACCGTTCAACACCACCGTAACCTCTCGCCCGATGAAGCGGATATCGAAGCTCTGCCAGGCCTCGGGCGCCAGCGTCGCGTTGACGGCCGGCGCAATGCGCGAGTACAGCGCGCCATTGGAGTGCTTTGACGGCGCCTCGCCCTGATCGCCATAAATTTGCACCTCATACCGCCCGCGCAGGCCCACACCGGAGTTTGAATGGTGACCCACCCGGAATTCGATATGCAGGTCGAAATTCCAGAACTTCTGCTCTGATGCGATATCCGGAGCCTTGCCCACGCCGTTCTTCATCGCACCGCCGTCGATCTTCCACTCATCGATGGAGCGGTTTGGCACCGTTACGCGCCAGCCGTTGAGGTCACGCCCATTGAACAATTCAACCGCTTTCTGTTTCATCCATTTTCCGTCGTCCACGTCGGTGATCTCCGGCGCGTGGGAGCCACCAAACGTACGGGTAACTTTTCCCGCGACGTCGAGGTTGCCCGTCAATTTGCCGCCCTCAACGCGGGCGCGGTAGACGCCCGGCTGGGTGGCGCTCTGAAACTCCCAAATCAATTCATTGCCGTGCACCGCGATCTTCGGAACCGGGTCCAACTGGCCGCCGGGCGCGCCAACAAACTCGCCCTGAACCTTGGGCGTCCCGGCCCCGGCAATCTTGAGCCACCAGACCCGGCCGCGCGGGTCGCCCTGAACGCTGAGGATCCAGCGGCCGTTAAAGTCCGCAACTGCAGCGGACAGCGAAGCAACTGCCCATAGAGAAAGAAGGAGGAGGCGCATCGGATCACAGTATAGCTACGCCAACTATAACGTTTCAAAGTATAGTGTGTCAGAGTATACTTCGATCAGATAGATCGATATGCATCCCGACCCCGCCTCCCTCATCCCCCTTCCCACCGCCGTCTTCCACATTCTGGTCGCGCTGGCTGACCGTGACCGTCACGGCTACTCCATCATGCAGGACGTCGCGGCTCGCACGAACGAAAAGGTGCAGCTCAGTCCCGGCACGCTCTACAGTTCCATCCGCCGGATGCTGGAGCAAGGGTTGATCGAAGAGCTCACCACCAGTCCTGAGCCCTCCAACACCGATGAGCGGCGGCGTTACTATCGCCTCTCCCGCTTCGGGCGGCGCGTGGCAGCGGCTGAGGTAGACCGGTTGGACGCCATGCTCAAACAGGCTCGCGCCACCGGGTTGGTAACTGGCAGGTAGCAACCGATGCGCGCGCCTGGCATGTATCGCGCTCTCCTGTGGTGCTACCCATCCGCATTCCGGCAAGAGTATGGCGGCGAGATGCTGCAGTTGTTCGCCGAACAATTGGGTGAAGCCCGGCAACGAGGCGGCTTGTTGCTGGAGGCACGGTTGTGGGCCCGCGCTACGTTCGATGCCGCGACAATCGGTCCAAAGGAGCATGGGCACGTGATACTGCAAGACCTCAAATACGCCGGGCGAACGATGGCGGCCAATCCAGGCTTCACCGCCGTGGCGATCCTGTCGCTCGCGCTTGGCATCGGCGCCAATACTGCGATATTCAGCGTGTGGAACCGCGTCCTGATGGCGGCGCTGCCCGTCCAGGCTCCCGAGCAACTGGTGATGCTCACCGATCCCAACTCGTCGGGCGTTCAGGTGGGCTCATCCGATGGCGAGCGGGGGCTCATGACTTACGCCGAGTTTGAGCAGATCCACGATCAAGCCCAAGGCTTCGCCAGCGTGATGGCCTCAGAGAGCAGTCTGGGCCGCTGGCCTCTACGCGTGGGCGACGGCGCCTGGACCGAAGTGCGGGGACGCATGGTCTCGGGCCGGTACTTTGCAGTGTTGGGCGTACCCGCGGCGATCGGGCGGACGTTTTCCGTCGAGGATGACCGCCAGGTTGCACCCCATGCTGTTATCAGCCACCAGTTTTGGCAGCGAAGCTTCGGCGGGGATCCTGGCGTCTTGGGGAAGGCCATCACGGTGCGCAAAGCCGCGCTCACCATCATCGGTGTCATGCCCGCGGGCTTCACCGCCGAGACCAGCGGGGACCAGCCGGACCTGTGGACGCCCCTACGCATGCAGTCCGGCCTTTCGCCTGGGAGCGATCGGCTCCGCGACACCGGCACCGAAAAAATCATGTGGCTCCATGTCTTCGGCCGGCTCACGCCGGGCGTGAGCATCGCACAGGCCAGCGCGTCGGCCAACGCCATCTTCAAGAACGGGCTCACGTCCTACTACGGCGCCGCCTTGCCTCCAGACAAGGCGCGAGAGTTTCTTAACCAGCGGCTGGTAGTCAAGCCGGCTGTCGGCGGGGCCTCCCGCATACGATCGCAGTTCGCCGATCCATTGAACATACTGCTGGCGGCGGTGGGTGTGGTGCTGCTGATCGCCTGCTGCAATGTGGCGAACTTGCTACTGGCGCGGGGCGCATCCCGCCGGCACGAGATCGCCCTCCGTCTGTCGCTCGGAGCGAGTCGCGCGCGGCTCGTGCGGCAACTATTGACGGAGAGCTTGAGTCTGGCTGTCGCCGGCGGCATGGCTGGACTCGTGTTGGCCTCCGGTTTCCATCGCGGCCTGCTCTGGTTAATGTCGGATGCCGCGCCGGATCTCCGCCTGGATTTTGGCCTTGAGCCTCGGGTCTTGGCCTTCAGCTTTGCCGTGACGCTGGCGGCGGCGGTGGTGTTCGGCGTGCTACCCGCCCTGCTCGCCACCAAGGCCGATGCTAGCGAGTCTTTCAAAGGGCAGGGCCGTACGTCCTCCGGTTCGGCGGGGCAATTGCGCTGGGCCGCATTCTGGTGGCGGCACAATTGGCTCTCTCTTTGCCACTCCTGGCCGGCGCGGGCCTACTGATTCGAACTTTGAGCAATCTCAAGAACGTCGATCTCGGTTACGCGCGTGAACAACTGGTGGTGGCGCGCGTGGACGCGGCTGTGGCCGGATATGAATCGCCTCGGCGTGTGGCCTTGTACAACGAGCTCCGGGAGGAGTTCAAACGACTGCCGGGGGTGCGGGCGGCGAGCTATTCCGAGAACGGACTGTTCAGCGGCCACGATTCGGCTGACGAAATCGAAGTCGAGGGCTACACGCGCAAAGGGTCCGGCGATGAGGGAGCGCGGTGGGATCAGGTTGGGCCCGAGTACTTTACCATGTTGAAGGTGCGGCTCCTCGCGGGCCGCGATATCAACGAAGCCGATCAAGCCGGAGCGCCCAAGGTGTGCGTGATCAACGAGAGCTTTGCCAAGCAGTTTTTCGCCAACCGCAATCCGCTCGGTATGCGCATCACTACGATCTACGCAGACCAGCGGCGGGTCCACCAAATCGTCGGTGTGGCCCAGGACACGCGCACACATCAGTTGCGCGGCAAAGTGCGCCCGCGTTACTTCGTGCCGCTCACGCAGCCCTTGGGCGAGGGTGACGGCACGGTGTTTCTAGTGCGAACGGCAACCGACCCCGCGCCAGTGCTGAAAGCGATAGAGGCGACGATCCGGCGCAAGGATCCTGCCATCGGCATCGTTCACATCGATGTGATTGAGGACCGGGTCAACCGGCGCTTGGCGCAGGATCAGATCATGGCCAGGCTCGCGGCCTGTTTTGGTTTGGCGGCGATTCTCTTGGCCGCTGTAGGCCTCTACGGAGTGCTGTCGTATGGTGTGGCGCGGCGTCGCTCTGAGATTGGAATCCGCATCGCGCTGGGCGCTCTGCCTCGCCGCATTGTTGGCATGATTCTGCAGGAAGCCGCGGTGACGGTGGTGGCGGGTCTGGTGCTCGGTGCGGGCCTCGCCTACGCAGGGTCAAGGTGGATCGCCAGTCAACTCTACGGAGTGATGCCGAACGATCCGCTGACGCTCGCCTCCGCTGTGGAACTCCTAATCCTGATCGCCCTGCTCGCGGCGTATTTGCCCGCGCGCCGCGCCTCGCGAGTGGAGCCGATGACGGCACTGCGGCAGGACTGATCCTACGTGAGGCAAACCCGGTCGCCGGGCCGCAGGCGGCCCCTTCACTCCGTCGCTCACGCCCGCTGGGGTGGCGTTTTGGCTGGCGAAGTTCAGCGCTCGATCCGCGCTTCCGAACCACGGCGAGCCACCGGAATCCTGGACACGCCGTGGCCGACTGCCCGGCCACGTCACCGCACCGTTCATCATCGTGGCCCCGCTGCCGGCAAAGATCTCCCACTTGCCGGGATGGGCCTCGTTGACGCCTCCGGTCGGCAGTGACGTGCCTCCGGCCGCGTATTGGCGAGATTCCGAGGCACTCAGAACATGCCTTTGGGCGAAGCCGGCGGCCGCCTGTTGGCTCCCGATGGGTTCAAAATATTTCGCCACACTGCAACTCCGCGATATACTCACTCCCATATGTCCACTGCACAAGCGGTCCGCCGCGCGCGGCTGCAATCGATGATGGCGTGGCAGGCCTCGGCCGCCCCGCCTGACCAGTTGGCGATCAAGGATCTGCGTGCTTACCCGCTACGCGAGCCGGACTCGGGCCGGAGCTTCACCATGCTCCGTGTGGAGTCCGTCAATGGCTTGATCGGCTGGGGCGAGTGCGGCGCTGCGATCCCGCCGTCCGAGATGGTGGCCGCCAAACTGGTCCTCGTTGGTCTGGCGGCCAATTCCTACGAAGTGGCTTGGCGAAGGCTCACCGCTGCGCCAGCGCTCCGGCCCGCCATCGACATGGCGCTGCTCGACATTGCCGCGCAGCAATCCAAGGCTCCCGTCTATCAATTACTCGGCGGACCAACGCGCACCAAATGCCGCGCCTATGTACCGCTTGAAGGGCCAGCGGCGCTTGAGCGCACTCAGCAAGCCGGCCACAAAGCCTTCGGCGTCCCGGCCCCACCCAATGAATGGCGTAACGCGGGCAAGCCCTATGTGGACAAGGCCACCGCGCTAATGCAAATGATGCGTCGCGCGGCCGGCCCCGGCTATGACTTTGTGCTTGACGGGGGTGGGCGCATGACGCCGGGCGACGCGCAATCGATCGCCGCCGCGTTCGAGAAATTTCACCTGCTGTGTTTTGACGAGCCGGTCGTCTCCACCAACCTCGGAGCCGTGAGAAAAATTTCCGGTGAGAGCGTCACGCCGCTCGGGTTCGGGCGGACTCTGACCACTGCGGGCGGATTTGAAGATCTGCTCCGCGAAGACAGTGTGGACTTGCTCCGGCCCAGCTTGGCGCGCCACGGTGTCTCGCAAATCAAGCGCATTGCGGCGATCGCCGAAGCCTACTACGTTGCCGTCGCGCCCTATCACGATGGCGGGCCGTTGGGCACGCTGGCCGGGCTACACCTGGCTGCATCCATTCCGAATTTCTTCATCCAGCAGATTCCATCGCCCGCCTCTGAGCGCGATCGCGCCATGCGCAACTCGCTGCTCAGCGAAGACGTCGAAAAGGTGAGCGCCGGTTTTGCCGCGCTCCCGAATGCAGCCGGATGGGGCGTGCGAGTGAACGAGGCCGCCGTCGAACGCTACAGCCAGGAGGCGAGAGGTTAGTATGCAACGCCGACATTTTCTTTCCGGCCTGGCCCTGTCCGGCGCCGCCCGTGGCGCCATCGATTGTGGCTGCGCGATGATGCCGCAGACCCAATCCGGCCCCGTGGGCGCCGACGCGTTTGGGCCCGCAGGATCCAGGGCCCGCATCACGGCCGTTAAAGTTTTCGGCGTTTCGCTGACGCCGGATTCGGACCGCCCCTACGTGTTCGTCAAAATCGAAACCAATCAGCCGGGCCTCGTGGGATGGGGCGAGGCGACGCTCGAAGGCAAGGCCGCCGCCACCATGGCTTGCGTCGAAGACTTCCGCGAATTTCTCATTGGGCATGACCCGATGCTGGTAGAGCACCACTGGCAATCGATGTACGTGCATTCGTTCTACCGGGCTGGTCCCGTCATGGGTTCCGCGATTTCCGGTATCGATCAGGCGTTGTGGGACATCCGCGGCAAGATGCTGGGCCAGCCGATCTACAAGCTGCTCGGCGGCCCCAACGATCCGCGCGGCGTGCGCGGCTACTATCATCTGCGCGCGGGCAACAAGGAACAGCGTCTTGAGTCCCGCGAGATTGCCAAGAAGGAGGGCATCACCTGCTTCAAGACCGGCATCCCCGGCTACTACGAATGGATCGAGACGAACGACAAGATTTCAGCTGCGATCAAGAGCCTGCAGGAACTGCGTGAAGACATGGGACCCGAGCTGGACATCGGCGTCGACTTTCACGCCAAGACCAGCCCGGCTGTGGCCTCGATCATCATCAAGGAGATCGAATCTCTCAATCTGCTGTTTGTCGAAGAGCCGTGCCCGCCGGAGAATGTGAAGGCGATGGCCAAGATTGCGCGCCGTACCACCACGCCCATTGCAACCGGGGAGCGGCTGGTTGCGTCCTACTCTTGCAGGGAACTACTCGAGTTGGGCGTGATCGACATTCTCCAGTGCGATATCAACCACACCGGTGGCATCACCGCGTTGTGGAAGGCGGCGGCCCTGGCCGATGCCTCGGGTGTCTCCATGGCGCCACATGCCTGCGAAGGGCCGATCGGCGGCCTGGCCACCATCCACGTAGACGCTGCGGCTCCCAATTTCCTGGTGCAGGAAATCTGCTCGGGTGTGAAGCCGGATACAAAGGAGTTGGTCTGGCAGGAATGGCTCGGTTTCCCTGCCATGCGCATGACAAACGGCCGCTTCCCGCTGCCCACTAAACCCGGACTCGGATTTGACCTGGACGAAGCCAAGTTCAAAAAATACCCTTTTGGCGGTACCAAACCGATGGCGCGCGTGTTCCACGAGGATGGATCCGTAGCTGAGTGGTAGATGACCGGCACCCGCGAACAACTCCTGACCGGGCTTCGTGAAAGGATCGTCGCCTACGCGGCATCTCGTGTAGGGAGAGACTTTGCCGAGGATCTTGCGCAGGAGGTTTTGTTGGTCCTGGAAGCCAAATACGGATATCTTGAAACAGTGGAGGATCTGGTGCCCGTCTCGTTCCAGATTCTTCGCTTCAAGATGCAGGACCTTCGGCGCAAACAGTCGAGGCGCGGGGAGTTCACGGCCATTGATGCTTCGACGCTGCCGCTGGCCGATACCGGCGAGGGACAACTGGCGGCGCTTGAACGCGAGGAGTTGCTCTCGCGGTTGCGTGCTGCGCTCGAAACAATGGAAGGCCGTTGCCGTGAGATGTTCAAGTTGAAGCTCGAGGGGCTGAGCTTCCCCGACATACAGCGCCGGATGCAAGCTGCCAATATCAACACGGTCTACACCTGGGATTTCCGGTGCCGCAAATTGCTGCTTGAGCAGCTGGCGGCGGGGAGGAAGTCATGAGCGCGGAAGCATCCAACCATGACCGCGCCGAAAAGCTGATCGGCGGTTGGGTGGCCGGTACCCTCACCAAGGAAGAGCGGAAACTGCTCCTCGACGCCTCGCTCAGCAATCAGGCTCTGTTTGATGCGTTGGCCGACGAAGAGGGGATGCGTGAGTTGCTCGCTGATCCCACGGTCCGCCGCCAGCTCTCGGCCTTGCTGGCGAGTAGTTCGCAGCCGGTTGCCGCCGCGCCGGCATCTCTCGAAACTTGGTGGCGTTGGCTTTTCCGTCCAGCGCCGATGGCGGCCTTCAGCGCCGGGGTCCTGGCCGTGCTGGCCTTTGTTGTTGTGCGGCCAGGCTTCGTTGAAACGCCAGCGCAACAGATAGCGCCGGTGGGTGCGTCGAGCGAGGCGAAAGCGATGGACGCCGCGATTGCGCCCGCAGAGGAAAAGCCGAAGAATATGGTGGCCGTCCCAAGCCAGGGTGAGCTCCGTCGACACACTTCCGCCACGCCTGCTCCCTCCCAACCCGTCGTTCTTGCCGACAAGCTGGCTAAGGTGGCTGAGCCCGTAGATATCGCCGCCTCCTCATCGAATAAGATGCGCGAGAACGAAGCCAAGCCTGCTTTGCTGGCCCAAGCGCCGCCGCCTCCTCCGCCCGCTTCCTCTCCCGCGAAGAAAGCGGAAGAAGGCCGAGCCGAGGCCGTCTCTGTCACTGCGGCCGCGCCGCCATTGGTTGTCCAGGCGCCTCGCGAACAAGCCGTCACCAACAGTCCAGTCCTGGCCGAGCGGGCCGACGAAGCCAAGGCCAAGCGCGCCGCCGCCGCCCCGGTTGCGCCTCCCATCCGGTATCGCGTCGAGCGCCAGCAGCCGGGTGGGGAATGGGTGGAGTTCGGTGGCGAACTCAGCCCCGGCACTCGAGCCCGCATCGCCATCGACTCAACTCAAGCCGGACAGCTGACCATCCGTTCCGGAAGCCAGACCTTGAGTTTGGCGGTGACACCCCGTCAGACCGTGCATTTCCCTGCCGAGGGGAATCTGCCTGCTGACCGCGGCGAACGTGAGGTGGCGATCTTGTTTCAGCCCGGCCCCGGCTTGCAAGCCGCCGCCGATAGCAGTCTGCGCCAAACCGCCCAAACACGCTACCGCACGATGCAACAGCAAGCGCAGCCGGGAGGTGGACCCATGGCGGGAATCGGCGGAACCCAACAAGCCTCGCAACAGAAAGACTCCACCCTTGTAGCCGCCCCAGGCGACTATAGCGTCACAGTGCGAATGCGTTATCGCTAGCGCAACCCGGCGGTCTCGCGTGCTTGCGCAGGTTGCACCGGCACCGTGAAATCCAGCCAGCCGATCATCATCTCTTCCCAAGTCTGATCGCCCCACCGTACTTCCTTCGTCGGATCCGGGTTCGCCTTGTTGTTCGGTGAATTGTCGTACCGCGCCACGCAATCGATGCGCGTGCCCGTGGGCAGCTTGATCGGTTCGGCGAGTTGATAAGCGAGTTGCCAGCCGAAGTCATACTTCGGCACCTCGAGCGCAATCTCTTCTCGCCCATCCGGATAGACGATCGTATATCGGAACGCCTTGCCGCGCACATGCATGTGCGGCATGAAGCTATGCAGCACCACCTCGGCGGGAGCCTTCCAGCTTGCCGTCACCTTGTGGTCCGGCGCTCCCGCCGGAATCCTAAAGCCGGCATTGATCGCCCGGCCCGTGATGATCTGCTCTCGCACCGGCCCCTTCGCCAGCCGAAGCCCGAAGCGGCTGCGGTCCTTGCGCGCCGTACCCGAAGGCGTATAGTGCATCTGAATTCGAAAGATCGTACCCGCCTTGACGCGCTTGGCGGTGCCCGGTTCGAAGACGTTGGCCGGATCGCCCGGCGCCCAGCCCACCAGTAGATCGGCTCCACTGTCGGCGCCCTCGCGTTTCCCGTCGGGCCCCAGCATAAACACGATCACATGGTGAACCACGTCGCGTTGATCGGGCCGGATCTCGGCCGCTTCCACCCATATGTCTTCCTTGAGATTGCTGGGCACTTTGAAGTATTTGTAGGGCACTACGCCGGTAGCGGGCACATCGTACTCCTCGCCGAGATCGAAAACCAGATCCGGCTTACCGATGTTCCAGCCCTCGGTGAATTCCCGCAGTGGCTGGCCGTGTTTCCTCTGGCCTTCCGGTGCGCCATTTTGCGCCCAGGTAGCGATGGTCTGTTTTTCGCCCTCACTCAATCGCCGGTCATTGCGGAAATGGCCGAACTTGGGGTCGGCGAGCCATGGCGGCATCTTTGCGGAAAGCACCGCCTGACGGATCGCTGCAGCCCAGGGGCGCACTTCCTGGTAGGTGCCGAGCGGCATAGGAGCAGCCTCTCCCTTGCGGTGGCACTCCACGCAACGCCTATCCAGGATGGGCGCCACGTCCTTGTGATAGGTGACCGTAGCGGCGGGAAGCAGCGCGGCACCCGCCATCGCCATGACCGAAATTCGCACCATCACACACCCCCTGTCGAAAACAATACCATAGGAGTCTGACAATGAGAATACTGGATGTGGGCTGCGGGATCAGGAAATACCCGGGGTCAATCGGCATTGATAACAACCCGGCTACCAAAGCCGACGTGTTAGTAGATCTGGACCATCTGCCCTATCCGTTTCGAGATTCCTCGTTTGACCAGATCCGCGTCATCCATGTCATTGAACACGTTGACAGTGTGATTAAGACTATGGAGGAGTTGGCGCGGCTGGCCAAACCTGGCGGCCGCATTACGCTGGCTACCCCGCACTACACTGATTTTTCTTCGTTTTGCGACCCAACCCATAAGTGGCACTTGAATACCTATTCATTCCGCTACTTTGGCGACGACAACGCTGGTTTCGGCTATTATTCCCCCACAAAATTGCGTGAGATTTCCTGCCGTCTAAAGCTACTAGCACTGTGGAGGTATTCTGGCTTTGAATTGCTGGTCAACCATTGGCCGCGTTTCCGGAAGTTCTGGGAACACTATCTCTGTTTTGTGATCCGGGGCAAGGTGATGGAGTTTGAGTTCGAAGTCCTGAAATAACAACTTAATGTGGCTCAACCCGTTGTTCCGTTTGGCAGATCGTCTTCGGAGGCGCACTCGCCGTTCCCATCTCGATCCTGCCCATGCGCTCGGTCGTGATGGGGAGGACCTCGCCCACCGCCACCTGCAGCGAGCCGGCATGCTGGTGGTGGCTCGCAACTACCGCACGCCAGGGGGCGCGGCCGAAGTCGATCTGATTGCCCGCGATGGGGCGACGCTAGTGTTTGTTGAGGTGAAAACGCGCGAGACCGACGAGTTTGGCTCCCCGGACCGGGCCATAGATCCTATCAAGAAAGATAAGATCCGCAGGGCTGCCCTCAACTACTTGCGCCGCTCCTCGCATGATCCGTCCCAAGTCCGGTTCGACGTGGTCTCGATCGTCACCGGCGGGAGGGTTCCGCGTCTGGATCATTTTCGGGACGCTTGGACTCTCTGATGCCTCGAATCTATTAAGGCGACTCCTGGACCACACTGAGGTGTTGTCTAAATGCGGTCTTGCCGATTCGTTAGGAATGACGATTCGGCTGCCGGTTTGTTCTTCCGTTTTCGGCCCCGTCTCCGCCACGGTGGTCTTGCTGGCTGCCGGTCCGCTCGCCATCTGGTCCCTGGTCATGTTTCTGATGCTTTTGTCGGGGGTCGTTGACTTGGGCCTCCCCGGTGTCACCAACTACCTGGCTTTACTGGTCGTTTCCCTGCTCGGGGCGCTGGCTTGCCGTCGCGCGATCAACGTGCTTCGCAGCCGCCAGGGTGGCGCAGAACGCCGCTCGCGGGCAGCGCGGGCACTGATGCTGGTCGGGATCGTCGCCGTTTCTCAAGTTCCTGTCACAATGTGGGCCAATCAGTCCATGGAGGACACGCTCCACGGTCCGTTGCTGTTCATGTTGGTTGGGGGCCTGATCGCGGCACTAAGCGGCGCCGTGGTCAACCTCCTGCCCCGCACTTCGGTGGACGAAACGAAGCACTTTTGAACCACTGGGGGCACCGGCACGAACTCGACAATGGTGGCGGTGCTAAAATCTGTTCTGATCCCATGGACGCCAACAATCCCCGTCGTGAATTCATCAAGAGCGCAGCCACGGCCGCCTTTACCACCGCCATTTTCACAGGCAACGTCAAGGGGGCCAATGACCGTGTAGCCGCGGCTTTCATTGGAGTCGGCCGCATGGGGCAGGGCAACATGGGCGCCGCCATGAAGCAGGACAACTTGCAGATCACCACGATTTGCGATGTCTATAAGCCGAACCTCGACAAAGCCGTCGGTATGACTGAAGGCAAGGCCAAAGGCGTGAAGGATTTTCGCGAAGTGCTGGCCGACAAATCGATCGACGTGGTGTGTATCGCCACTCCCGATCACTGGCACGCCTACATGAGCGTGGAGGCTTGCAAGGCTGGCAAAGACGTCTATGTCGAAAAGCCCATCTGCGTGACCGTGGATGAGGGCACCAAGATGGTGCAGGCTGCGCGTAAGTACAATCGCGTCGTGCAGGCCGGGACCATGCAGCGTTCGGGCGTTCATTTTCAAAAGGCCGCCGAAATCGTCAAGAGCGGGCAGATCGGTGAAGTCAACTTCGTAAGGACTTGGAACTACGGGCTGTCAAAGAAGGAAGGCATCGGGAACCCCGCTGACACTGCTCCGCCGGCTGACCTCGATTGGGATCTCTGGCTTGGACCTGCGCCGAATCGGCCTTTCAACGCGAATCGGTTCGGCGTCGACCCCAAGGCCTTTTCTCATTTCCGCTGGTTCTGGGACTACGCCGGCGGCATGATGACCGATTGGGGCGTGCACCTGCTCGACATCGTGCAAATGGCGTTCAACGAGCAGATGCCCAAAGCCGTGACGGCCCTGGGCGGGAAGTTCTGGCTCACCGACAATCGGGAAACGCCGGATACGCTGGTGGTGAGCTACGAATATCCCAACTTCCTGGCCACCTACGAGAATCGCAACTCCAGTAGCGAATCGATGTTTGGCAAAGGCTACGGCATCCTGTTCCACGGCTCCAAGGGCACCTTGTTCGTGGATCGCTCTTTGTACAAACTCGTGCCGGAGAAGGGAAGCGATCTCACCGAAGTGGAGGTCAAGGCTTCCAACAACACGAACGTAGCGCATTGGGCAAATTTTCTCGATTGCGTCAAGACGCGTCAGAAGCCGAACAGCGACATCGAAATTTGCCAGCGTTCTTCGACTACATGCCTGCTGGGTAACGTGGCCCTGCGTAGCGGCATCCGGATTGACTGGGACGAAAAGAAGTGGACCACCGTGCAGCCCGAAGCCCGGAAGTTCCTTTCCAAGGAAGACCGCAAGCCCTGGCGGATCAAAGTCTAAAGCGCGGCGAGCGCGGCTCGTGCCTGCTCTTCATCTGCGGCCGTGAGCGCCTCGTCGGCCAGATCATGGAGTTGCTCAAGATCGGTCAATGCCTCGAGGCTTGCCGGAATCGGGACCGATGGGAATCGCTTGGCCAGGATGTGCCTTACTGACCGACGAGCCTCGGCAAGTTTGCCTTCATCTTGGCCCTTCGCCAGTCCCGTAGCGAGGCCCTTCGCCAGGCCAGATGCCAAGCCCGACTCCAGGCCGGATGCCAGGCCGGATGCCAAGCCCAACGCGCGACCCTCCGCCTCTCCGCGTTCCCGAGATTCTTTCTCCCAGACCTCGATCAGCGGCTTAAGAAAGCTGGACTGGCGCATCAATTCGGGAGTGAGAAATTCTTTGATCATCCTTTTCTCCAGCAGGTCAATTAACCTGTTCCGATCATAGCGTAGGCCACCGAGGGTTGCGAAGACGCCAGCCAGGTCCGCTGCCAACTCCTTGCTCTGAACCCGAACAATTTCGTCAGCCGCCCGCTCCAGATCGCGATCAGACGCTCTGGCCAGCGCCACCAGCGGCAGCATCCCTGGCCTCTGCAAGGCGAAGAGAATTTCCGGATCGAGTTCCCACAGCCTGACGATCGTGTATCGAAACTCAATCCTCAGCTGTCCGGCCCGAGCCTCGGCGTGCTCGGGCACCCGCGCCGCCGCGGCGTGTTCAACCGGCAGAATCAGGAAGCTATCCAGGGGCGCGGTGGAATCACACAAAAAGCGATAGGTCGCATAGCGCAATAATCGCTCGGGCATCCCTGATCCAGGCTGGTTCTGAAACTCCAGATGGATGTAGCGCACCGCCCCGTTCGGCGAACGCACTTCATAAAGGTGATCCAGGTAAACCGTCGGCGGGCCTAGTTCCCGCTCCAACTCTCGCACTTCCACGTCGGCATCAATGGGAATTCCGGCAAAGAGATGAAGCAGCGCGCGAGGCTCGGTCTCGGCAAGCAGCTTGAAGGCCCGATCATACGGATTCCGCATCTCCACTTAGACAGTGTGGAACCACCGGGAAAGATCTCACGCTAATTCAGGAAATAAGTACGGTACAAGGTGTCGCGTTGTTTAGGCACAAACCCGGCGTCGCGGATCAGATGCCGCAGATCCTCTTCGGTGGCGTGATTGCGCGCGCCCGCGGCCGAGACCACGTTCTCCTCGATCATGATGCTACCCACATCGTTGCCGCCAAAGCGTAAACCAACTTGGCACGTCTTCAAGCCCTGCGTCACCCAGGACGACTGCACGTTGAGAATGTTGCTCAGGAAAATGCGCGAAATCGCCAGCGTGCGCAAGTACTCAACCGCAGTGGCTTCCTCTTTGACAAAGCGGCCTAGCGACGTATTCTCCCGTTGGAAACTCCAGGGAATGAACGCCGTAAACCCGCCGGTGTCTTCCTGGATCTGACGCACCAGTTCGAAGTGATTGACGCGCTGCTCGATCGTCTCCCCACAGCCGAACATCATCGTCGCTGTCGTGCGCATCCCCAGCGCGTGCGCCGTGCGATGCACGTCCACCCAGTCCTGCGATGAGCATTTCAGGCGGCTGATGCGGTGCCGCACGGCATCGTCTAATATCTCGGCGCCGCCGCCGGGGATCGAGTCCAGCCCGGAGTCACGCAAGCGAGCAATGGTGTCACGGAGGCTGAGGCCGCTGATGTCGGCGATGTTAGTCACTTCCGGAGCCGACAAGCAGTGCAGATGAATCGAAAACCGCTTCTTGATGGCGCGGAAAAGGTCTTCGTACCAGTCGATCTTCAGGTCCGGATGCAATCCACCTTGCATCAATATTCCCGTGCCACCCAGATCGAGCGTCTCCTGGATCTTCTCAAAGATCGATTCGTGAGACTGCACGTAGCCTTCCTTGTGGCCCATCGGCCGGTAGAAGGCGCAGAAGCTGCAATATTCAGTGCAGAAGTTGGTGTAGTTGATATTGCGGTCGATGATATAGCTGACGATACCTTCCGGATGCAGCTTGCGCCGCTGGGCGTCTGCCTCCATGCCGATTCCGACAAGGTCGTCGCTTGCGAACATTTCGATGGCTTGCTGGCGGGTCATCATCGTCATAAAGAGTGTGCTGTTCCTGATCGTAGCATTGACGACAGCTTCTGAAACTCGGCCAAGCCTGCCCGCTCGCGCGGTCCGATCCGGAAGACGATACGGCGAGCCAAGTACTCGCGCACTAACGACGGCTCAAGGCCGCGGGACGCCGCTTCGCCGGTCACAATTTCGTCCAGATGGGCCAGTCCAAAATCGAGCGAGCTGGAAAAGGACCGTCCCAGAGTCTCCCCATCCCAACGCCGCACCAACTCCGGGCGGCCCGCCCAGAGCGCGAACACCATGGGCAGGCCCGTGAGGGAGAGCCACTCGGCACCCAGATCCAGGCAGTAGTACGGCATGGTGCTTGGGTCCACCCGCAAGGCTGGGTCGCCGATCAGGAGCGCCGCATCGGCCTGGGCCAGCATCGGCTCCAACGCGGGTGCTAGCTCAAAGGTTCCCGGGGTGACACCATAGCTCTCCTGGAGAACAATGCGCGATAGCCGAACGGAGGTGCGCGAGCCGGAATCAACCGCTACCGTGCGGATCCGGCTTGGCTCAACCTTGGAAATAAGGAGTATGCTGCGTACGGCACCCAGACAAGCAATGCCGGTTCCGGCCACCGCCTCCAGCCCTTGGCGCTCGATCTCAGCCACCGGCACGATGCCCAGATCCGCGCTCCCCGATTCCACCTGGCGGGCGCACTCGGACGGAACGCAAAACTGCAGCTCAAAATCGTGCCGCTCCGGTCCATGCTGCATGCCCCAAACCAGCGGAACCGTGTTGAGATAACTGACGGCCGCCAGACGCGGTGGGCGTGGGATCGCGCTCAATTTCCTAGGGTAGCACCTGAGATTGATCACGGCGCAGGTGGAGCGGAAACTTCCCCCTATGTTAATGTAAGATCAGGTGTTCGGTCCCGCGTCCTTACGTCGACTGACCGGAGAAAAAAGCAAAATGAACTGGAACTCTATGGAGAAGACTTCGCGTTTGGGGTGGCGTCTGGCGGCGGTGTTGGTTTTGGCCATTTGGCCGGCTGCGGCGCAGGTGCCGCTGAACCTTTCACCGCAGCGGGCGCTGGGGAATCTGTCACTCAGGCAGCAATCGCAGGCGCCGAATCTGGTTGAGGGCAGGGAGCTTAACCGCCCCCTCGGCTTGGCTGTCGACGCCACGCGTCGCATCGTCTGGGTGGCCGATACCCTCAACAATCGTGTCCTGGGATGGCGCAATTCCAGCGCTTTCGAGAACGGCGCCTTCGCGGACTTCGTACTCGGCCAGCGCGACAACCTCAGCACCGATGCACAAGGGCCCGGCACGGGGTTTTCCGGCGGCCTGTTCTTCCCCATGAGCGTTGCCGTCGACCCCACCGGCAACGTCTACGTGATGGATGCCGGTAACAACCGGGTGGTGCGCTACCCTCGTCCCTTTGATCAACAGGATCAATTGCCGGACATGGTGATTGGCCAGCCCGATTTCCGGACGCGCGCACCCAATCAGGGCGGAATCTCCGAGAAGACCCTCAATACGAATTCCGGCAACGCCTTGTATAAGGCCGGCTTGGCCTTCGACGCCCAGAACAACCTCTGGGTGGTGGACGCGGGCAATCACCGCATTCTGCGGTTTGCCGCCGGCGTCCTGGGTGAGTCCGCCGCCAGCTTCCCTTCGTCTAACCTGGTGCTCGGACAACCTGATTTTGTCGCCAACTTCCCGCTGCCCAACGATCTTCGCTTTGAAGTTCGTGCGCGCAAAAACGGCATTCGCGAGCCGGCCGGCCTCGCCTTCGACCAGAGCGGACGCCTCTACGTGGCCGATGCTTTGAACCGCGTGCTGGTGTACCGGCCCCCGTTTGCGATTGGCATGGATGCCGCCAGGATCATGGGCATCGCTCCAAACGTCCCGGAAGGGCAGCCGCCTTTACCGCCGGTAAACGAGTATACCGTCGGTATTAGCTTTCAGGGTGGTAGTCAATCGGCAGACGCCGTTTTCACGATCGGCAATGTCGTGTTTGTCGTCGACACTCCCGCCAGCCGGATCGTGCGTTTTGATCCCTTCGATACTTGGCCCGCCGAGAATCAGTCGTTCTCACCGCGGGCGCAAGCGGTAATCGGTCAAGACGGCCTAATCTTGCTTCAATTGCGGAACAATCGTGGGCAACCGGAACCGAGCAATTCCTCCTTGCTCTTCCCAGGCGGAGCCGTTTTCGCCAACGGGGAGACCTTCGTTGTGGATTCGGAGAACAATCGGATGCTGGTGTTTGGCGACCTTTCCACCGGCCCGACCGCTGCCGCCGGGGCCCCCTACAATGCCCGCCGCGTTCTGGGTCAGCTTAACTTCGCTGCCCGTTCCCCCAACCTGCTCGAGGGGCGCGAATTCAATTTCAACTTCCAAGGCGCCCAAGGTGGCGGCATCGCCATCGATACCCGCTCCAACCCGCCGCGCCTCTACGTGGCCGACACGCTCAACCACCGTGTGCTCGGTTTTGCCGATGCCCGCAAGGTCCGCGGCGGTGACCGTGCCGACATTGTACTCGGTCAGCCCGACTTCACTCGCGCGCTCGTTAACTATCCCGCCAACGATCCTAACGTCCGCGGGGCCTCGTCCCTGTCGTCGCCTGTCGGCGTGGTCGTCGACAAGACCGGCAATGTTTGGGTCACAGACACCGGGAACAGCCGCGTCCTGCGCTTTCCCGATCCCTTCGCCAATTCCGCCGGCCAAGCCGATCTGGTGCTAGGACAAACCAGCTTCGCCTCTCGCCTGCAGGACGCCACCGCTCGTACCATGTCGGTTCCCTACGGCCTTGCCTTTAGCGTTGACGGCTCGCTGTTCGTTTCCGACGGCGGGTTGAACCGGGTCCTGCAATTCAATCCCCCTTTCGTCAACGGAATGGCGGCGGTCCGCGCCTTCGGCCAGCCGGATTTCATCGGGAGCGCTCCCGGCGTAGCTGAGAACCGGCTGAACGCCCCTCGGCATATCTCGTTCGATTCCGACGACAGATTGTACGTGGCCGATACCGCCAACAACCGCGTTCAGATCTTCAGCCGCGCCCCTCTGGCCGGTCCGGATCCCAAGGCGGCGTTCTCGCTGTCCCGCAGCATCAACCGGCCCTTCGGCGTGTTCGTCAGTCCGCAGACTGGCGAAATCTGGGTGGCGAATGCGGGTGCGGGGCAGGCATTGCGCTATCCCAATTTCGATCGCCTCGTATCCGGCGGCGACTCGTCGGACTATACCATCCCAGCCGCCGGGCCCTTGGCCCTGACTTTGGATCAGTTCGGCAATCTGTTCATGGCCGATCTGCGCAACCGTGTGGCCATCCACTATCCCCGAGTCTTGATCGTAAACGGAGCCAACTACCTCTCCCGCGTCGCCCCAGGCATGGTGGCCACGCTGCAAAGCAATACTCTCAACTACTCTTTTACCGAGCAAACCGCCATCAATCAGACCGTGCCGTTGGCTCGGGCGTTGGGCGATCTGCGAGTAATGGTGGAAGGCCAACCCGCGCCGATGTACTTCACCTCGCCGTTCCAGATCAATTTCCAGATGCCGATCACGCTGCCCACTTCGGGAAATGTTGAGCTGCAAGTGGAACAGGTATCCACCGGGCGAATCGTGGCCGCCACCGAAGTTCAGATGGACTCGGCCTCACCCGGGTTGTTCACGCTGAGCGGAACCGGCACTGGCCAATTGGCGGCACTTAACTTCGAGGACAACAACACTGTGAACGGCATCGGTGAAGGGCTCAAGGCGGTCGGGCGCGGGAAAGTGATCGTGATCTTTGCCACCGGCCAAGGTCCGATTAATGGCGCCCCTCCCGATGGCACGCCACCGTCGGCGGCTGTGAGCACCGATGTCAAACCCATCGTGGCGATTGGCGGGATTCGGCTCACCGACGCCGAAATTCTGTATTCCGGGCTCGCCCCCGGCTTGGTCGGCGTGTGGCAGCTCAACTTACGCGTGCCCGATCGCGTACCGCCGAACAGCCGCGCTCAGGTGGTGGTCGCGTTCCGCGATGTACCGAGCAACAATCCGCAAGTCCCCACGCAGATTGTTACTACCATTGCTGTGCAGTAGGTTAAGGAACGAGCGGGCCGGCGGCGAGAGTCGCTGAGCCCGCCCCGTCATGAAAGCTGTACACCACGCCCGGCTGCATCGTCTGCCCGCGCACGTAACCCAGCGCCACCACCATCTCGTTCGCCGGTGAATAAACCGCCGACGTAACTTCTCCCACTTCTTTGTCATCGAGCCACAGCTTCGTGCGTGCGGCCGGAGCCTCGTGCCCTGGTATCAGAAGCTGCACCAGTTGCCGGTTCACCTGCCCGCGTGAGCGCACCCGCTCCACGATCTCCTGACCTACGTAGCAGCCTTTGCTGAAACTAACGGCGCGGTCCACTAGCCGCGTCTCATGCGGTATCTCTCGTTCGGTGATGTCTTCGCCATAACGCGCCGTGCCGTTCTCGAGGCGAACGATGTTCCATTCCTCACGCCCGGCCCGCGCCGCTCCGGCGCCGGCAATCCATCCCATCGCGTCTTCTCGCTCAGTCCGCGGCACAAAGAAGCGAAAACCCCGTTGACCGGTAGCCGACAACGCGGCCACGATCCACGTCCGCCATTCAACCCAATGCCCAGGTTCAGGCGCGTCAATGCCCATGCGCTCCAGCACCGCCGGCGACTGCGGCCCCTCCAAACCAATGGCGACGATGTGGCCGGTGAGGTTAGCCAGCGTCACGTCGTCCCCAATAATGTAGCGGTCCAGATGCTGATAGACGCGCTCGGCGGCCTCCGGCTCCAGATCCAGCAGCAAAGACGATGCCGTGCAAATCACATTGACGTCCGATAGAATCTTGCCCTGGGCGTTGAGAAAGAAAGCATAACGGCAGTCGCCGGCCTGCAATTCTTCGATGTGATTAGAGGTCATGGCATGCAGCAGCCGGGCCCGGTCCTCTCCGGTGGCTTGCACGTGCCCGCGTCCGGTTAAGTCAAAGACAGCCACGCTTTCTCGAAGCGCGGAATAGGCATCGTGGTCCATAGCTATTTTTTAGCGCGAAAGGAAGCGGAGGTAGGCGGACAGCGCCAAGATGATCGCGCCGGAGATTACCAAGCCAGTCAACTGCCGCGCGCGTTTGGAGCCCGCGACCCCCGGCCGTCCCACCAGAAACGCCACCGCAAAGACGTGCAGCGCCAGCAGAAACTTGATGCCGAATATCATGTGGTACCCGCGCGGAAACGCCGGCTTGGCCAGGAAATTGTAAAGGCCGCTCACCAGCAGCCCGCCCACGGCCGCGACGAAGATTTTCGCCGTGCGGCCCACCGCTTCCGACAACCCCGGGTCCACCAGCAGCCGCAGCGCGAAAAGCGCGCCGCCGAGCAGCGTCACGGCCGACGCAATGTGCAGCCAGCGCGACGCCAGTCCAACCAGATCCATAAGTTCCATCTCCCTTGAGTATAAGGGCCGAACGCTACAATGTGAGGAAATGATTCACGAGATTCTGCCGGTGGGAATGCTCGGCTGCAACTGCTCCATCTTCGGGGATGAAGTTTCGCGCGAGGCCATCGTGGTCGATCCGGGCGATGACATCGCCTCCATCGTCGCCATCCTCGAGCGTCACCACCTGCGCGTCAAGGACATCGTCATCACTCATGCCCATATTGACCACATCGGTGGCGCCGCCAAACTCAAGGCTCTCACCGGCGCGCCCGTCCATATGAATGCGCGCGATCAGGACCTCTACGATTCGCTGGCCATGCAGGCCGGTTGGCTGGGCATGGCCCAAGCACCCGAGCAGACCGACATCGACATACCTGCCCGTGACGGCGATACCTTGCGTCTCGGCGCGGCGGACTTTCACGTCCTACTCACGCCAGGCCACACCCAAGGGTCTTTGTGTCTTTGGATTCCAGCGGAAAACAAGCTCGTGGCTGGCGACACGTTGTTCCGCGATTCGATCGGCCGCACCGACTTGCCCGGCGGCGACGGGAAGCAGATTCTCCGGTCGATCAAAGACAAACTGTATCCACTGCCTGACGAAGCGCTCGTGATTCCCGGCCACGGGCAGACCACTACACTGGGCCGCGAAAAACAACACAACTATTTCCTGAGAGATTTGTAACCATAACCAATGCGATTCGCCTTTCTGATCCTACTTGCGTTTCCTCTGCTCGCTGCCGAAACGGCCCTGGACCGGTACGTCCGCAAGCCGGACACCAGTTACCACTACGACGTCGCCGGCGTGCTGCCTTGCTCCGGCGGCTGCACCGCCACGCTCCTCGACATGACGTCGCAGACTTGGCGCAAACCCGAAGAAGTAGACCGCACCGTCTGGAAGCATTGGGTGACGGTCGTCAAGCCCGCGAAAGTAACTACGTCCACCGCGCTCCTCTTCATCACCGGCGGCGCCAACGACGGTCGGCCACGGACCGCGGTGGATGCCATGATGACCATGCTCGCCAACGAATCGGGAGCCGTCGTGGCCGAACTTCGCATGGTGCCTAACCAGCCGTTGGTGTTCGCCGGAGAGACGCGCAAGCGCACCGAAGATTCGTTCATCGCCTACACCTGGGACAAATACATGCGCGGCGGTGATGAAGAGTGGCCCGCCCGCCTGCCCATGACCAAAGCCGCCGTGAGGGCGATGGACGCCGTCACAGATTTCTGTAAGTCCGAAAAGGGCGGCGGCATCAAGGTAGACCACTACGCCGTCTCTGGCGGTTCCAAACGCGGCTGGACCACCTGGACCACCGCCGCCGTCGATAAGCGCGTCGTCGCCATCGCGCCGCTTGTGATTGACTTACTGAATCTCCAGAAGTCGTTCATCCACCACTGGCGTGTCTATGGATTCTGGGCGCCCTCGGTCGGTGATTACACCGAAATGAAGACGATGGATTGGATGGGCACCAAGGAATACGCCAACCTGCTCAAGATCGTCGAGCCCTACTCCTACCGCGCGCGCCTCACCATGCCCAAGTACCTGATCAACGCGGCAGGCGATCAGTTCTTCGTGCCGGACTCTTCGCAGTTTTATTGGAATGATCTCAAGGGAGAAAAGCTCATCCGCTACGTCCCCAACACCGATCACTCACTGCGAAATTCCGATGCCGTCGAAGGGCTACTGTCCTGGTTTCAATCGATCGTCGGCGGCAAGCCGCGCCCGCGTTACTCCTGGAAGCTCGACAAAGACGGCGTCATTCGCGCCAGATCTACCGACAAGCCTATCGAGGTCAAACTCTGGCAGGCCACTAACCCGGATGCCCGCGATTTCCGGCTCGAAAAAATCAAGGCGGCTTACAAAGGCAGTGTGATCACGGCTGACGCCAAAGGCGAGTACGTGGCGCGCGTGGCCCAGCCGGATAAGGGATACACCGCCTACTTTCTCGAGTTGTCCTTCCCCGGGCCCGGCAAGTATCCCCTCAAAGTCACGACGCAGGTAAAGGTGATCCCGGACGTTTATCCCTTTAGCCCGCCCGCGGCGAAACGGCCCGAAAAATGACGTTCCGTTTGGCCCGCCCCGAAGACCACCCGCGCGTGCGAAGCCTGATGATCGAGGCTTTCACGCCCATCAGTTGGATGCGGCGGGTCGACGAATCCTTCGGCCCGTTCAATGGCCTGGAGTGGCGCGAGCGCTTCGGGCGTCGGGTCGACCCTCAGCTTGAGCGCGGCGTCGTGCTGGTGGGCGAAGACGAAACGGGCGCGATCGTCGCGGCCTCCACCGGCTCCTACGACGCAGCCAGCGGCACCGGCGTCGTTGATTTCCTCGCCGTCGATCCCGCTCACCAGGCACATGGCCGCGGCCGCGCCATGCTCGATGCCATGCTGCGTCACCTCGCCACCCTCGGAGCCACCACTGCCACGCTGGAGTGCCTCTCCGACAACGAGGTTGCACTCGGCCTGTATCGCTCGCACGGTTGGGCCGAAATTGCCACGTCCATCCGCTTTTTCCGGCGTCTGGATGGTATCCTGGAAACGTAACGCGGCAGACTCTTCCCCCAAGGAAATCCCTTTTGAAAATCGGCTTTGTCAGTTTGGGCTGTCCCAAAAATCTTGTGGACACCGAGGTCATGATGGGCCAACTCACGGCTCGGGGTCATGAACTCACGCCTCAACCGGAAGAGGCCGACGTCATTGTCGTCAACACCTGCAGCTTTATCGATCCCGCCAAGCAGGAATCGGTCGACACGATTATCGAGATGGGCAAGTTCAAACAGACCGGCAAGGCTCAGCGCCTCGTCGTGGCCGGTTGTCTGGTGGAACGCTATCGCGGCGATATCCGCCAGGATCTGCCGGAAGTGGACGCCATCGTTGGCACCAATGAAATTGAGCAGATTGTCGCTGCCTGCGAGGGCGGGGAATCGGGCAGCGCCTCTGCCGCGCCCTACCTCTATCACGACATGACGGCGCGCGTATTCACGACCCCGCGCCATTTCACCTATCTCAAGATCGCCGAGGGCTGCGATCATCCCTGCACCTTCTGCGTGATCCCGCAATATCGCGGGGCTTTTCGTAGCCGCCGCTTTGAGTCGGTGGTGGTGGAAGCCAATCGCATGCTCCAGATGGGCGTGCGCGAGATCAATCTCATCGGGCAGGACACCACCTGCTACGGTGAAGACTTCGGGCTCAAGGGTGGCCTGGCCACCTTGCTGGCCCGCCTCGCCCAGCTTGAGTCGCCGTCGCCCTATTGGATCCGCTTCCTCTACGCCTACCCGAACCGTATCACGCAAAAGCTGCTCGACACCATCGCCGAATACCCGGCCCTGGTCAAGTATCTCGACATGCCGCTCCAGCACGCCTCCGGGCCGGTGTTGAAGCGGATGAAGCGCGGTTCCAAAGGCGAACTGTTCCTCAAGATTCTCGAGCGCGTCCGCCGCACCATCCCCGGCGTCGCCATCCGGTCCAGCTTCATCGTCGGCTTTCCGGGCGAGACTCGCGAGGATTTCGACTATCTCTGTGACTTTGTCCGCGCAGCTAAGTTTGATCGCCTCGGCGTCTTCACTTACTCCGATGAAGATACCAGTAAGAGCCACGCGCTCGATGCCAAAGTGGACGGCCGCACCATTCAAAACCGCAAGCGGAGTCTGATGGCCGTGCAGCGCAAGGTTTCCCGCGTCATGAACCGCGCCTTGGTGGGCCGTGAGTATCCGATCCTCGTCGAGGGCCCCTCGCGTGAAACGGATCTGCTCTGGGAAGGCCGCATCGAAACCCAGGCGCCCGACATTGACGGCGTTTGCTACATCAACGATGACGGCGGTCATCCGCTGCGCCCCGGTGAATTGCGCCGCGTGCGGATTACCGAAACGCATGACTATGATTTGGTGGGTGAAATCATCGACGTGCCAGAGTCCGGGTATCGCGAACTCGCCAAGCCGGCTTTCCCGATTCTCTCCAGCCATACTTCGCTCGCGATTTCTCGCGGCGAGGTCTGACCGGGCACTACAATAATTTGCTATGACCTGTCCTATCTGCAAGAAGCCCGTGCCACCCGAAGGAGAAGACAAGCCGTTCTGTGGTGAGCGCTGCCGCGTGATCGATCTGGGCAATTGGGCATCGGAGAAGTACGTCATCTCTGAGCCGATTCCCTATTCTGACGATTTCGAAATTCCCGAGCCGCCTTTGTCACCCGACGATCCGCTCTAGGGTTCCATGCTTGATCGAATGGCGTGGCTGATCGGCACCTGGTTCGGCTGCGGACTCGCGCCCATCGCCCCCGGCACCGCCGGCTCGGCTGGCGCGTTGCTGTGCGCTGTCGCCGCCGGATACTGGCTCGGTTGGTCTCGCGGTGAACTGATCGCCGCGTCCATCGCGATCATTCCTGTCTCGGTTTGGGCGGCTGATCGGCTGGCCCGCGTGATCGGCGCCAAGGACCCGGGCCGCGTCGTAGTCGATGAAGTAGCCGGCCAATGGCTCACTTTGTGGGGCGCCACCGTCTTCAATTTCAAGAGCCTCGCTCTCGCATTCTTGTTATTCCGCCTCTTCGATATCTGGAAGCCCTTTCCGGCACGCCAACTTGAAGCGCTCCCCGGTGGCGCCGGGATCGTCGCCGATGATCTGGCGGCCGGTGTCTGGGCCGCGCTTGTGTTGTTCGCAGCCGGATGGTTCAATCTCTATTAGTAGGATGGTTGTTTAGTGCCCACCAAGAAACCTCAAATTACGCAAGTGCAGCCGCCCGCTGCGATTCCCGGCGGGGAGTTTCAGATCCGCGGCACCGGCCTCGCCGGTGTTGATCGGCCGCGAGTGCTGTTCGGCGAGACGCTCGCCCCCATTCTGGTTGGTTCCGACACGCTGGTGATTGCGCGTGTGCCGGAAGGGGCTGCCATGGGGCCTATGGTGGTTGAGGCTGACCTGGAGCGCAGCTCGCCTTGGATGTGCGAAATCGGCTTACAGGTTGCCGACGCGCTCCATCCGGTGGCTAGCCCCGCTGTCGATTCCTTCGGCAACGTCTTCACCACCTTCTCCGGCACGCGCGGCCAGAAAACGCCCGTCTCGGTTTACCGCATCGATCCGAACATGAACCGGAAGCCGTTTCTGTCCGATCTGATGAACGCCTCGGCTTTGGCCTTTGATCGCGAGGGGCTGCTCTATGTCTCCTCGCGTTTCGACGGCGTTGTCTATCAGGTGACCACCAAGGGCGAAATGTCGGTCTACGTGGAAGGCATGGGGGTTGCCACCGGTCTCGCCTTTGATGCCGACGAGAACCTATACGTGGGTGATCGCGCCGGGACGATCTTCAAGATCAGCCGCACCCGCCAGATCTACGTGTTCGCCACCATTGAGCAATCCATCGCCGCCTATCATTTAGCGTTTGGTCCAGACGGGTATCTCTACGTCACCGGTCCCACTACTTCCAGTTTCGATCATGTGCAGCGCATTTCCCCGGCTGGCGAGGTCGAGGTTTTCTTCCGCGGCATGGGCCGCCCGCAAGGCCTCGCCTTTGACACCGATGGCCGCCTGTATGTGGCTGGTTCTATCGCCGGGCGGCGCGGCATTGCGCGTATCGATTCAGCCGGCAGCGCTGAAATGTTCGTCTCTGGTCCCAACATCGTCGGCCTCGCCTTTGGACCGGGCGGCTTTCTCTACATCACCACCACCGGCGCGCTCTATCGGCTGAGCTCAGGCGTGCGTGGGGCCGCGATGCCTAACCTGGCATGAACTGCGAAATCATTGCCGTCGGCTCGGAGATGTTGACGCCGCAGCGCGTCGACACCAATTCCTTGTGGCTTACCGATCAGCTCAATGCCCTGGGCGTCGAGGTGACAGCCAAGGCCATCGTGGGCGATGACCGCGCGCGCCTCGCCGACGTCTTGCGCGGTTCGCTGAAGCGCGCCGGTATCGTGCTGTTGAGCGGCGGTCTCGGGCCCACCGAAGATGACATCACGCGTGATTCGGTGGCCGAAGTCCTCGGTCGCGGACAGCATCTCCGCCCCGAATTACTCGAAGCCATTGCCGAACGTTTCCGCCAGTTGCGCCGCAACATGGCCGAGAACAACAAACGTCAGGCGTTGCTCATCGAAGGCGCCGAAGCGTTGAACAACCCGCGCGGCACTGCCCCGGGTCAATGGCTGGTGACCGCCGACGGCTGCGTTATCGCTCTGCTCCCGGGACCTCCGCACGAACTCAAGGGCATGTTCACCGAGCAGATTCTGCCGCGCCTGCGTGCTCTGCTGCCGGTCCTGCACATAGCGACGCGCCAGTTCCGCGTGGCTGGCATGGGTGAGTCTGACCTTGACCAGTTGATCGCGCCCGTCTACATGCAGTACCCCCAAGTGGCGACCACGGTGCTGGCCAAACCGGGCGACATCGAGATTCACTTGCGCGCCCGCATGCCTTCGCTCCCGGAAGCCGAAGCCGTGCTCGATGAACTCGTCCCCAAGATCGAGGCGCTGCTCGGTGACCGCATCTATTCCCGCGACGGCGCCACGCTGGAGACGTCCGTAGGGCGGCTGCTCAAGGCGCGCGGCGAAACCGTCAGCGTCGCCGAAAGCTGCACCGGCGGCCTCCTCGGTCAGCGCTTCACCTCTGCTCCTGGGAGCTCGGCTTACTTCGTCGGCGGCTTTCTCACTTACACCAACCAAATGAAGACCGCGCTCCTCGGCGTGACCGAAGAGTTACTCGCCACCCACTCGGCGGTCAGCGAAGCCGTGGCCGCCGCCATGGCAAAAGCCGCCCGCGAGCGCACCGGTTCCACGTACGCCGTATCTGTGACTGGTTACGCTGGTCCCGAAGGCGGCACCGAAGCGGACCCCGTCGGCACCGTCTATCTGGGCTTGGCCGGTCCCACCGGAGTGACGGTACGCCGCTTGCAAATGATTCCCGAGCGCGAACGCGTCCGCCAGATGGGAGCCACCGCGGCGCTAGACCTGCTCAGGAAACGTCTACTCGAATAAGATCCAACGACAGATGCCGGGCTTTCGGGCCTGGCTTACCTGCTGCCTGCCACCCCACATCCCGGGCGCACCGAAACCCGTCGTTGTAGTTCCTGTGAGCGAGTCGCGCGCGGCTCGAGCAAAAAGTAACCCGCCCGATCTTCTCTGCGCCTTGGCGTCTTGGCGAGAGATTTTCCAGGCGTAGCCTGTTACTGCCGCGCCTCGTGGCAATACGTGCAATCGGTACTCGCCTTATTCTGCCGATGGCACTCCATGCACGCCCCCATCGAGATATTCGTTTCCTTCCACAACGCCTCGCGCGTCGCCACCGGCCCGTGGCACCCCTCGCACTTGGCTCCGGTTTCCAGATGCACCTTGTGGCTGAAAAAAACATAGGCAGGGATCTGGTAAATCCGCACCCAGGGCGGCTCGGTCTTGTCCGCCGCATGCTTGGCGAGCTTCTGGATATGCGGCGAGTCCGTCTTCACCGACGTGTGACAGCCCATGCAAACCTTGACCTGCGGAATCCCCATCATCTCGCCCGGGTCCGGACTCGTATGGCAGTTCTTGCACTGCAGGCCCATCGCCAGATGTTGCTTGTGGCTATACGGCACCGGCTGCTTCGGCGGATCAGCCGCGAACAAGAACACGGCGGCCACGAGTAGTGGAACCAGGTTCTTCAAAGCGCGCCCTTCTTCATCTGATCGGCTAGATACTCGGACGCCCGCATCGAAAGCGCCATCAGCGTTAACGTCGGATTCTGCGCGCCGCCACTGACGAACGCGCTGCCGTCTACCACAAACAAGTTCCTCACATCGTGACTCTGGTTATAGCCGTTGAGCACGCTCTTCTTCGGATCCGTCCCCATCCGGCATGTGCCGAGCTCATGAATGCTCTCACCCGGCGGGACCATCTGCGAGTGCTTGGCGATCACCTCAAAGCCCGCACCCTTGCACATGGTCTCGCCCATCTCCATCGCATCCTTGGCCATCGCGTGCTCGTTGTCGCCGTACTTCTGCGAAATATGGAGAGCGGGAATTCCCCAGGCGTCTTTCACGTTCTTATCGATGGCCACGTGGTTCTCATGGCGTGGCAGCACTTCACCCATCGTGGTCATGCCGAAGCCGGTGTTGCGCAACTCCTCGAGTTCCTTGAAAAGCGCGTCGCCGTAAAGGGGCAAATAGCGCGGCGAGGGTGTGCCGCCGCTGCCGAAGTCATACGTGTAGCCTCGAATGAAGTTGCCCTGGCGCTGGTCCACATTGCGAAAGCGCACGATGTAGCCGCCTCCGCCCATCAGGTTGCGCTCACCGCGACCGCCGCGCGCCTCCGGCACCACCGCCTGTACCGTGTTCTTCACGTAGAACTGATCCAACAGATACCGGCCCAGCACGCCGCTGGAGTTGTTGCCGAGTCCATTCGGATGCTGCCGCGAAGTCGAATTGAGGAGAATGCGCGTGCTCTCGAGCGTCGAAGCGGAAAGAATTACGGTCCTCGCCTTGACATGGAAATCCCGGCGGCTCCGCCGGTCCAGGAAGTTGACGCCGTTGGCGCGGCCCGTATCCGGGTCCACCGTAATCTCCCGCACCACCGCGTTGGTCACCAGTTGCAGATTGCCCGATTCGATGGCCGCCGGTAGCAGCAGATTCGCCGAAGACGCCAGCGTCCCCGTCGCGCGGCGCGGCTTCGTGGTCGGCACGCCAAGCTTCTTGCACGACGCGATGAAGCGCTGCACCGAAACACTATCGGCCGAGTCGTCGAGCAACAGCTTGCCATCGGGCAACTGCTTCAATCCTTCGTTACGGCCCGCCACGCGGAACATCGGCTCCACGCGATCATAGAACGGCGCCAGGTCCGCCAGCCGCATCGGCCAGTTCTCGCCGAAGCCGTCATGATCTTTGCAAGCGAATTCCAGATCGCTCAGCCGCCACGAGGCCCGGCCCCAACGCATGGTCTTGCCGCCCACCAGGCGCATGCGCACCCAGTAGTACGGTTCTTTCTCGGCATAGGTGTACGGGTTCTGCTTCTCATCGGCCCACATGTTGGCGTCGAACTCGCTGGCCTGCGTGACGTGCGGAAAGCGCCCGGGCTTGCCGAAACCACGGTACGGCAGATCGTAGACGTTGACCAGCGTGCGGTCTTTGTCGAAGTCCGTCATCGGTCCCGCTTCGAGCATCAGACACTTCACGCCGAGTTTGGTGAGTGTGTGCGCGGCCATGCCGCCACCGGCGCCCGAGCCGATGATGACGACGTCGTGAACGGTTTGCGTGGTGGCCATCTTAGTCGAGGCTCCTCCAGTAGTAGCCGGTGGGCGCGCTGCCTCTTCGCCCGCGACCGAGCGAATCGGCCCATTCGTGCGAGTTGGTGGTGGCCTGGATGATGTCGATCTTGGCGCGTTGCAGGAACTGCGCAAAGCGATCGGCGGGCCCCGCGTAAGACCAAGCCTCTTTGAGCGGAGCCAAAGTCTGCTCGTTCACGCCGTCGCGTGACAGACGGTCCAATCCCTGCCGATACAAATCCTGCACGTCCCTAGATGACTGCCCAATCAGGAAGTCCAGGAACTCAGGGACGCCGGCTTGCGACGCGGCCGGGCGGCCGGCTACGGACGGCACAATCGTGTCGCCAAGCTTAGCCAATGCGTCGAGTTGCGCGGAGGAAAAAAGTGTCGGCCAGCCGGCGGCGCCGGACTCCACCGACGCCACCCGCAGTTTGGGGAACTCCTCGGGGGCCGCCGGCGTGGTCACCGATTGCGCGGCGGCGGCGGCCGGCATCGCCATCAGGGATTGGAGAATTCTGCGCCGTTTCATCTTCGCTTATTAGGATATCGCGCTTCGACGAATTGTCACTTTGGCCAGACAATCTGTCTGCCGCCTTGTCCGCTCAAAGTACTATCCGGCTCAAAATCGCTTTTGGATTCAACGGTGCGTGGGATGGTCCACGGTTTGCTTTAGAACAGGCATGAACCGTCAAGTATTTGTGATTGCCCTGTTAACCTGCACGGCTGCGTTCTCCCAGCACGGGCGTCCCGACTCTATCAACAACGAGAGATCCGCTCCGAGCCTGACTGAACAGGACTCCGATGTCGACGTCATTGTCAAGTTCAAGGGCGAGGGAAACTTGGGTGGCCATCGCGGCGCCGGCTTCTCCCGCCGCCACGGATTGAACGTCCGCTTCAATCACGAATTGATCGGCAGCCACGCCTACACGTTGAAGAAGTCCGAGCTTGAGCGCTTTGCTGGCGACCCCGACATCGAGTTCATCGCGCTGGACCAGGAAGTGCGTCCCACCCTGGACCGCAGCCGTGCCGCTGTAATGGCCAAGGCCGCGGTCAGCCGCACCGGCGTTGATGGATGGCAAGTCACGGTGGCCGTAATCGATAGCGGGATTGATGCTACTTCGGAAGCCTTCACTGACGGAACCTCCTCACGAGTGATATTCCAAAAGTCATTCATACCGAATGTAACCTCGACCGCTGATGAATATGGGCACGGCACCCACGTGGCGTCGATTGTGGGTGGCGACGGCATGGGCACGAATACTGCAACGGCGTCTTACAAAGGATTGGCCCCTTACGCGAACCTGATCAACTTGCGGGTGCTTGACAAGAACGGTATGGGCAAGGATAGCTATGTGATCGCCGCGCTCAGCTGGGCGGTCGCGAATAAGACGACCTACGACATCAGGATCATTAATCTGTCCCTTGGGCGCCCGGTGACAAGCAGTTACAAGACCGATCCGCTCTGCCTCGCGGTGGAGGCGGCGTGGAAAGCTGGTATCGTCGTCGTGGTGGCGGCCGGCAACGAAGGCCGGAACAACTCAGCGGCCAATCAGGGCTACGGAACGATCTCCTCTCCCGGCAATGATCCTTATGTGATCACTGTGGGCGCGGCCAAAGCCGGCTCTACCGACTCCCGGGCTGACGACATGCCCACCAGCTACAGCTCGAAAGGGCCGTCCATGATAGACCATGTGGTCAAGCCGGACTTGCTGGCGCCGGGCAACAAAGTCGTGGCGCTCGGCACTGGGTCGCTGTTCTCAGGCAATCCGGGCAACGTGGTCGACGCCACCAATAAGTAAATTCGTCTGAGCGGCACCAGCATGGCGGCACCCGTAGTGAGCGGCGCAATAGCGCTGCTGCTCGACGCCGAAACGACGCTGACCCCGGATCAGGTGAAGGCGCGGCTCATGAAGAATGCCTGGCGCGGCTTCGCTCCGATGGCCACTGTGACGGACGCCGGCAAGACCTACACGGTCCGCAACGACATCTTCTCGGTAGGCGCGGGCTATTTGGACATCGACGCCGCCTTGGCCAACTCAGCCTACAGACCCGCCAAGAGCGCTCTCTCGCCGGTGGCGGTCTGGAACACCACCACCAAGAAGGCCAGCATCGTGGGCGCCAGCAACGTCATCTGGGGTGACTCGACCACTCCGCTGAACGTCATTTGGGGCACTAATATTGTGGCGGGCACCAACGTGATCTGGGGCGACAACGTGATCTGGGGCGACTACACGAACTCCGGTTGCAATGTGATCTGGGGAGACTCGACGATCTTCACCGCCACCAGCAATGTGAACGGCGAAGCCGCGGGCCTGCTTCTAAACGGGGAGAACTAGCCAACCACCACGACCCACGGAGAATGGCTATGAAGAGTAACATCTTCAAAATCTATATCGCCGCCGTCGCGTTGGCCGGCGTGGCCTCAGTACTGGCGGCGCTGTACGACGGGCGGATCGGGGACCCGGCTGGGCTGCTCGGCTATCTGGTCCTGACCCTGGTGGCCTCGGCCATCAAGGCCCGGATTCCAGGCATCGAAGGCACGGTGTCGCTGGGATTCGTCGGTGTCCTGGTAGGCGTGGCGACGATGAGCCTGTGTGAGACTGTCCTAGTCGTCACCGCAGCCGCCGTCGCGCAAACTCTCTGGCGGTCCGGGCCCCGTCCCAAAGCCGTCCAGGTCATCTTCAATATCGGGGCGCTGGCCGCCAGTACGTGGCTCTCCTACACAGTGGCCTACGCGCTGGCATCGGATTCACCCGGTCTCCGCATCGCCGTCGCCGTCACGCCTCTCTACCTCTGCAATGTGGGATTGGTGGCGGGCTTGCTCAGTGTGATTTCCACCGGAAGCCTCAATGCCATCTGGCAGAAGTTTCAATTTACGGTGTTCCCGTGCTATCTGGTGGGCGCTCTTTTGTCGCTGGCTATCCTCCAAGCCCGGGTCCTGGCTCCTGGCTGGGCGATCCAGTTGCCGATGCTAGGCCTGTCCTATCTGACCTTCAACACCTACCGGAGTTGGATGCGCCGGCTGGCCTAGGCGCGCCGGCCAGGCATCATCTGGCGGGCCATGAGGAACGCCATCTCCAGCGCCTGTTCATAGTTCAACCTTGGGTCCACTTCGCTTTTGTAGTTGGCTCCCAAATCGGCTTCCGTGATGCCGCTCGATCCGCCCACACACTCGGTGACGTTCTCGCCGGTTAGCTCGAAATGCACTCCGCCCAGCGTGCTGCCGTGCTCGGCGTGAATCGCGAAGGCCTGCTCCAGTTCGCTCAGAATATCGTCAAAGCGGCGGGTCTTGATGCCACTCGACGTGGTCTGCGTGTTGCCATGCATGGGGTCGCAAATCCAAAGCACTTGCTTGCCTGACTCGCGCAACGCGTTCAGCAGGCGAGGAAGATGCTCGGCGATCTTGCCGCGGCCCAGGCGGTGGATCAGCGTCATCCGGCCCGGCGCGTTGTCAGGATGCAGGGTGTCGAGCAGCCGCCGCAGTTGATCGTTGCTCACCGATGCCCCAACCTTGACACCGATCGGATTCTCGATCCCGCGACAGTACTCCACGTGCGCGCCATCGGGGTCCGCCGTGCGCATCCCAATCCACGGAAAGTGCGTCGCCAGATTGAACCAGCCTTCGCGATGCGGCACGCGATGCGTTTGCGCCTGTTCATAGTGCAGATGCAGCGCCTCGTGGCTGGTGAAGAAGTCCACCCACTGCAGCTCGGAGGTATGCGCGCCCAGCACGTTCTCCATGAAGCGGAGAGACTCGTTGATGCTCGCCGCCAGCCGGTGGTATTCGTCGGCCATCGGCGAATGCTTGACGAATTGCAGGTCCCAGTATTCGGGATGGTGTAGATCGGCAAACCCTCCGCGCACCAGCGAGCGGACGAAGTTGAGGGTGAGCGCCGCCCGTTCATAGCCGCGCAATAGCAAGTCCGGATCGGGCACTCGATCGCTGGAGGTGAAGGCCGGGCGATTCACAATGTCGCCGCGATAGCTGGGCAGCGTCATGCCGTCTCGCGTCTCGTTGTCATCCGACCGCGGCTTGGCATACTGACCGGCGAAGCGTCCCAGCCGGATGACCGGCTTCTGCGCACCCTGCACCAGCACCAGGCTCATCTGCAGCAGAATTTTCAGCTTGCTGGTAATCGACGCCGCGCGGCAATCGTCGAAGCGCTCGGCGCAATCGCCGCCTTGCAGCACGAAGCGCTTGCCGGCGGCGGCCTCGGCGAGTTGCTGCCGTAGCGCCAGCACTTCCCAGGATGTAACTAGCGGAGGCAGCTGTGAGAGTTGCTCCACGGCCTCGGCCAGCCGCGCCGCTGAAGGATAGTTCGGTTGTTGCAGCGCTGGCTGGGATTGCCAGGATTCAGGAAACCAGGTTGAATGGGGTAGGACCACGATGGATCTTACAGGCTAACATCTCCCGGCCGCATGAAAAAGATGCATCTACCGTCGTCGCACCGGCGTCTCTTTGGGTAAGGGTAAGGCAACCGCCGGATCCCGCAAGCTCTCAACAAAATTCAGGAGAAATATGAAACGCATACCGTTTGCAACAGGCCTCGTGTGCCTGCTCGCAGCCTCATCCAGCTTCGCTCAGATGACCTCAGGCAGAGTCCGCGTTCTTCACGCCTCACCGGACGCACCGGCTGTGGATGTGTTGGTGGACGGAGCCAAAGTGATCGAGGCTCTACCTTATCGTGAATACACTGAATACCTCAGCCTGCCCGGGGGCCGCCATGAGATCCGCGTGAATGTGTCTGGCACCACCACCACGGTGTTGACTGCCACGCCCACGGTGGAAGCCGGCCGGGACTACACTGCTATTGCCGTAGGTTTCGCGGGCAAACAACCCGCCCTCGATCTGATGCTGCTGGCCGACGACAACACGCTGCCCGTGGGCAACCAGATCAAGCTGCGCGTCGTGCATGCGGCGGCGAGTGCACCGGCCGTTGACGTTTACGTCACCACTCCCTTTGAAGCGTTGGACGGCAAGACTGCGGTGCTGCAGGGCGTACCGTTCAAGGTTGCGTACGGCTATCTCGCTGTGCCTCCATCGCTCTATCAGGCACGCGTGGCGGTGGCCGGAACCAAGACCATCGCGATCGACTCGCACCGCCTGGCGACGTGGGCCGGTATCATCCGCACCGTCGTGGCTGTGGACAAGAAGGACGGTGGCGCGCCCTTTGACTTCGTGATTCTGCCTGACCGCAACTAAGCTCGTTCGATTCCGACTCTCCCACCGGTGGCCGCGTAGATCCCTGCGCCGCCACCGGTTAGTTATTTCCGCCCCTCGGGCATGATAGAGTCGCAGTGAACGCATGCCTGTGCTGAAGTCGCTCTTCATCATCTCTGCCTGCCCCCTGCTCGTCATCGCGCAGGCGAACCTGCCGGGTCCACTTCGGTCGTCAATCCAGCGGTCCTGTGCGGGTTGCCACGCCGGCGTCTCCGCTCAGGGCGGGCTTGATCTCACCTCGCTCTCCTTTGACCTCGCGAGCCGCTCCATCCGTGATCGCTGGGTCCTCATTCATGACCGCATCGAGAAGCGCGAGATGCCGCCCAAGGGCGTCGAACTTGCAGCGGGGGACCGGGCGGCTATGTTGAAGCTCCTCGCTGCGGCGATCCACAATGCCGATCGCGCCGATGTCGTCAAACACGGCCGCGGCCCCATGCGCCGCCTCAATCGCGACGAGTACGAGCAGAACGTGCGAGACCTTCTCCATCTTCCGCATCTCGATATTCGTGACATGCTGCCTGAGGATCGTGAAGCGTACCACTCGAGCAAAGTCTCCGAGACGCTCGACATGTCGCGCGTGCAACTGGCCGCGTATCTGGATGCCACCGAAGTGGCGCTCCGGCAGGCGATGGCTGCTTCCAGCGAGGCGCCGCTCAGCGCCAAGTTCCGCGCATCCGGATTCAAACTCTTTCCCGGGCTCCGCAGCACCGGTGGGCTCGAGTCGATGTTCTTCATCAAAGACAATCACGGCATCAATGTGGCCACCGAACGCGCGGCCCCGCTGAGCCCGGAGGTGGAACAGGATCCATCTATTGAGATGGGTCTCTTTCGCTCGCCCGGCTGGCCCTACGGCGCGTTTCCCCGGGGCTTTGCGGCGAAGCACTCCGGCGACTATCGCGTTCGCTTCTCCGCCCGTGCGGTGCTCCAGCATCCTGGCTTCAAACTGACCGACGCGCAGCAGACCGTGCCGATGACGCTGCGTTCGCGCCGCCCTACCAACCACGACATTGCCGAAGACGTGAAATCAGTGGGCGGCATTCTCGACATCCAGCCTGGACCGCACGTTTACGAAACCACGGTGTTGCTCAACGCCGGCCAGACCGTGGAATGGGGCTTGCTCGGCTTGCCTGTCCCGCAGGTGGATGCAATCCCCGGCCAACCTGGCAGCTATCGCTACCCGCCTTTCCCCCCCGGAGGACAGCCGGGCGTTGCCTTTCATTGGCTCGAGATCGAAGGCCCCATCGCGCCGCCCTCTTGGCCGCCGGCGAGCCACCACGTCCTCTTCGACAAGTTGCGTGTAACGTCGAATCCGCCAGAGCCAAAGGTAGAGGCGCGTCGTCTATTGCGTCGTTTCATGAATCTCGCTGCCCGCCGGCCCGTGCCAGCCGAAGCGGCGCAGAAGTTTGAACAACTGGTGTTCGCCAAGCTCGATAGGCATGAGCCTTTTGCCGAAGCGATGATCGCCGGATATCAAGCCTTCCTCTGCTCCGGTCTGTTCCTCTATCTACAGGAGCCGAGGCAGCAGGATCACTTCGCCATCGCCGAAAGGCTCTCCCACTTTCTCGCCAACACGCGGCCCGATCCGGAGTTGATTCAACTCGCGGAGCGGGGCCGACTCAGCGACGCCCGCCTGCTGCGTGATGCAACTGACCGCTTGATCGCCGGCAGCGGCTTCGATCGCTTCGTCAAAAGCTTTACGGACTACTGGCTGAATCTGCGCAATCTGCGCCGCGATGATCCTGACATCCGCCTCTATCCGGAGTATCGTCTCGACGAGTATCTTGTCGATTCCATGGAGCGCGAGACGCTGACCTTCTTCACCACAATGGTGCGCGAAAACTTGCCCATCCGTTCACTGGTGGAATCGGACTTTGTTTTCGCCAACGAGCGGCTGGCCAAGCACTATCAGCTGCCGCCGCTGAATGGATCGGCGCTGCGACGTGTCTCGTTGCCCGGGGATAGTCCGCTCGGCGGCCTGCTCACGCAAGGCGCGATTTTGAAAGTGACCGCCAACGGTACGTCAACCTCGCCAGTCTTGCGCGGCGCCTGGATTATGGACCGGATCATCGGCGAACCGCCGCCACCACCGCCGCCTGGCGTGCCCGCCGTCGAGCCGGACATTCGAGGCGCCAAGACGATTCGCGACTTGCTGGCGATGCACACCAAGTCCAGCACCTGCGCCGCCTGCCATGCCAAGTTCGATCCTACCGGACTCGCGCTCGAGAACTTCGACGTCCTGGGCCGTTGGCGGGATCGCTACCGTGGCGTTGCCGAAGGCGAGCGCGTCAGCGGCATCGATCACACGGGGCATGACTTTGCGTACACCATCGCCGGGCCGGTCGATTCAAGCGGCGCTCTGGCCGACGGCCGAAGCTTCAAAGACGTGCGCGAACTGAAGGCGCTGTTCGCCGCCAACCCCCGTCAACTCGCGCGCAATCTCCTTCACCAATTCACGGTGTACGCAACGGGTACGCCGGTGCGATTCTCGGACCGCGCCGAGATCGAAGCGATGCTTGATCAGTGCGTGGCGGCCGGCTATCGCACGCGGGATCTGCTGCACGCCTTCGTGCAAAGTAAACTGTTTCTGGGAGGGTATTGATCCATGACAGGGCCTCACATCTCCACCTCATCCTCTCACCTGCCGCGCCGCACGTTACTGCGCGGCGCCGGTGTCACGCTCGCGCTGCCGCTGCTGGAATGCATGATGCCCTCGTTTGCCCGCGCGGCCGGTGCCACCAAGCCCCCTGGCCGGATGCTGATCATCGCCAATAATCTCGGCGTGCTGCCCAAGCTCTTCTTCCCGCAGACCTCCGGGCGCGAGTATGAGCTATCGCCGTATCTCTCCACGCTCGCCGATTTCCGCCAGGATTTTACGGTCTTCAGCGGGCTCTCGCATCCGGGCGTCACCGGCGGACACAGCACCGATAGCTGCTTTCTCACCGCCGCGCGCGGCGCCTTCAAGAGCGGCTTCCGGAATTCGATTTCGCTTGACCAGTTCGCCGCCGAAAAGCTCGGCCAAGTGACGCGCTTCCCCACACTGAATCTGGGCGTCAATATCGACAAAGGCAATCGCAGCCTCTCCTGGACTCGCGATGGCGTCTTGCTGCCGGCCGAGGACAGCGCGCCGAAACTGTATGAGCGGATGTTCGTCCAAGGTGACCCGGAGTCTGTCGCGCGCCAACTCCACAAACTCGAAAGCCGCGGCAGCATTCTCGATACGCTGATGGACGAGACCAAGCGCTTCAGCCGCAAGCTGGCGAGCGAAGACAAAGCCCGTCTCGATCAGTATGTAACTTCTGTCCGCGAAGTGGAGGAGCGCCTGCACACCGCCCGCGCCTGGGAACTCCGCCCGAAGCCGCAGTCAACGCAGCCAGCGCCCGCCGACATCCAGGAAAAGAAGCTCTTCTTTGAGAAGTTTGACCTGATGCTGGCCACGGCGCAATTGGCCCTTGAGTCCGATTCCACGCGGATTGTGACGCTGATGGCAGATGCCTTTTTCACACCAGTCTTCAAGCTGAATGACCAGCGGACCACCACCGATAGTTACCACGGCCTCAGCCATCATGGTCAGGCCGAAGGGAAAGTCAAGCAACTCGAGGAAGTTGACCGCCAGCAGATGACGTTACTCAAGCGAGTGCTGCAGAACCTCGCTGATACGCGAGAACATGGCGGGCGGCTGCTTGACCAGACCATGGTGCTCTACGGCAGTAACATGGGCGACGCCAACATCCATGACAACACCAACCTGCCGATTTTATTGGCGGGCGGTGGGTTTAAGCATGGCCAGCACTTGGTCTTCAAGCGCGACAACAACGCTCCGCTGTGCAATCTCTTCGTTAGTATGTTGCAGCGCCTGGGCGTCGAGACCGACGCTTTTGCCAGCAGCACTGGCAGGGCGACGGGCCTGGAACTGGCGTAGGCTTTGTGGGGCAGGCAATCTTGCCCGCGGGCGCGCTTTCCAGCGCGTCCACCTCTACTTGAGAGTACCGAAGTCAGAGGGCGGGCGGCTCATGCCGCCAAGCTGGTTCCTTCGGTTCGGGATAGGTCAAGCCGTTCTCGGATGAATTTCA
>JAYTKJ010000869.1:0-3858 GCA_043730365.1 Acidobacteriota bacterium
CACGGCCTTGGCCCTCGGCGGTGTAGCTGCCCCGCAACCGCTGACCGGACGCGCGCTCCACGGCGCCGGGACGCCGCCGCGAGACGCCATTCTGGTTGAGTACTATTCCGACTCGGTGTTCCCGAACGTCAAGAATATGGGATACAAGGCGATTCGCACCGGCCGCTGGAAGTACATTCGCTACGAAGATCTAACCGATTCGGACGAAGCCTACGACCTCCAGCGCGATCCCTTTGAGATGAATAACGTGATCAGCCATCGCAGCACGCCGCTCGCCGGCTTGCGCCGCCGGCTGGATCAGCTCATCCTTGAAAGCTAGGCCCTGAAATGAAACATGCCGACAAGCTCGCTCCCGCCGGCGCTTTGACCGCCGCGCTCCTCTCGCTCGCCTGTTGCTTGCCGTTCAGTATCCCTGCCGCCTTGGGCCTCGCCGGAATCAGCGTCTTCGCCAGCGTCAACCAGGTCTGGCTGATCGGGGCTAGTTTTCTGCTGCTCGGCATTGGTGTGATTCAGCTTCGCCGTCAACCCGCCTGTCAGCGCCGTAGCAACACCAGCATCGTGTTACTCGGAGTTGCGGCGGCGCTGGTGGCAGCAGTCATTCTCCTGCCCCAGTCGATTGCCGGTTTTCTCGCTGATCGGATCTCGACCAGCTCTCCGGGCGCCCCGGCGCTGACCGAGCTCGATCCCGCCTCGTTCGCCCAGTTCAAAGCCGAGTTCAATGCCGCCGCCGGCAAGGTCCGCATCATCGCACTCCTGTCTCCCACTTGAAGTACTTGCTTGCGGGGGGCCTCCGCAATCCAGAAAGTGTTGAGCCGCAATCCTGACGCCAAGGTAAGCGTCTTTACCACATGGGAGCCTATCTTACTAACTGACTGGAGCAAACCCGGGCACGGCGTTCTGGCCAGAATTGGCGACTCGCGCGTGAAACAACTCTGGGACCCCAAGCACTTACTCGCCACCCAACTCGCCAAAGACGCCCGTCCCCCGCAGCCGGAGCCCGAGTGTTGCACGCGTGACGGCATTCTCTGGGATCTGGTGGCCGTGTATCCGCCCGATGCGGTGTGGGCGGAGGCCATGCCGGCGGCCGCACTGCTTAACGGAGCAGTGGTCGAGCAGGAAGCGGCCTTGGAAGCCGCGCTGAGAAAACTGCTGCATTAGGCTAACGCCAGTCGCGGCCACCGCCAGCTTCGCCAACTGATCGTAGATCTTCGCGGACTCGTCCGCGGCCTGTGCCTCGACCGAGCCGGTTATGAGGGTGGCGGTCAGTGTCACTGCCGATAAGTAACGTACCATCTATTCATGCTTGATTTTCGCAGGTCGATGCTGGCGCTCACCGCGCTGCTATCCGTTGGGTTAGGTTCGCTTGCTGGCCAGACCACGCCGCTTCAGTGCACGGCTCAGGCAGCCGGCACCCCGACGATCCGCGCCGAAGGTGTGGCCGAACTCGTCGGCGACATCATAATCCTATGCAATGGCGGCGTTCCTACGCCTGCCAACGAGAACCTTCGTCAGGTCAACTTTCAGATCTTCACCCAGCCCAGCATCAATATCACCAGCCGGCACCTGGCTGTTGCGGGTACCGGTAACTTCTCTGAAGCTCTGCTGTTCATCGATGAGCCGGCTGTCAATAACCAGACCCTCTGCGGTTCCGGCGCTTATCCTTACTCAGTCCCGGTTGGATCCGGCCAAACCTTGATTTCAGGCAACTGTGGCGCGCATGCGGGTGCGGGCAATGGTATCGGCACCTACGACCCCAACGTGGCGGCGCCGGTGATCTCTACGGTTCAGACCTACCGCGGCAATGCCTATCAGGCCCGCCAGACCTCCAACAATTCGTTGATTTGGCAGGGAGTCCCATTTGATCCTCCCGGCGATCTGGTTACTCGGGTCCTCCGGTTCACTAACGTGCGGGTCAATGCGAGCCAGTTGGGAGTTCCGGCGGGATCGCAGACCTCCGTGCAACTCTTCCTCACCACGAGCGCTTCCGGACCGTCCAACCCGATTGCGGTGCCGATCACCAACCCCACGCCGACGGTCGCGACCGCCCAGCAGTCGCTTGGCTTTTCGGTTATCGACTCGCAGACCTGTCTGCAGAGTCAATCGGCTAACGGGGATTTTGCGGGTGACAGCACGAAGCCGCTGGCTGCTCAGGGCGCCAATAAATGCGATGGCGTCCTCAGCCGGCTCCGATTCAGTGAGCCGGCCTTCCCGACAGCCTTCCGCCGCCGCAACAACGCCAGTCCGACCGGCTTCGATCCGCCCGTTCCTATCCGGCAGGACCAACTGGGCGTCATCTATCAAACTGAGTCTGGTTACATGAAGACGGCGGCGAACGGTAACCGCTGGCCGCTGGTGGCCGCTAACGGAAGCGTGGTGGCAGGCACTACCGCTGGCTCGCTTGGCCTGGCTGACCACGGTACCCGCCTGATGGCCCGCTTCAGCAACGTGCAGGGCGGCGTACAGCTTTGGGTTGAGGCGGTTGTGACGATCACGTCGGCGCAAGTGGCTGGCCACCCGCTCACGCCCACAGGATTCGCCCGGCTCGCGGTCACGGATGCGAATGGCGCAGGAGCCTTCCAACCTGCGACTACAGGATCCAGCCAGCTCGGCGGTATCGCGCAGATTCCCCTTTCGGGAGGCGCGGGCACGGCTGTTTGGGAAGTGATCGAGACCGACACTACGGCGTTCGAGCAGATGGTGCCTCGTGTCGTGGTGGCCTACATCTCCAACGCCTCCGGCAACGTGCCGAGCCCCGGCACGTCCAGCGTGAACGGCAACTACGCTCCGATAAGCTCGTCGGCGACGGCCTCCTTGACAGCCCCACTACCACGTTTCGTCGACACCGCCACGAACGCAGCTTTTCTCTCCATTAACCCGGTGCTGGCCGCGCCCGGCGGCCTAAGCCCGAGCAATGGAGCGACGGGCCTTCCAACTAGCCTGACGATGAGTTGGACGCACGCCAGTGTCGGAGATACTTTCGACCTGTACTTCGGGACCACCAACCCGCCCACGTTTGTGACCAACCTCACTTCGACTAGTTACACGCCATCCATACTTGCGCCGTTCACCACTTACTACTGGCGCGTGAGCGCCATACGCGGCGCGCAAAGCGTCTCCTCCCCGGTTTTCTCCTTCACTACCGGCGGCGCGGCTTCCGGCCTCCGATTCGTCCCGGTCACGCCATGCCGCGTCGCCGACACCCGCGAGGCCAGCTTAGGAGTCTTCGGAACCCCGACGCTGGTTGGCGGCGCAGTCCGCAGCTTCCCAATCCCTCAAAAGGCGAGCTGTAACATTCCAGCCAACGCCGCCGCCTATTCGATCAACGCCACTGTCGTGCCCCAAGGCCCGCTCGGCTATCTCACGCTTTGGCCCACCGGTCAGCCTCAGCCGCTCGTATCCACTCTCAACTCAATCGACGGGCGCGTCAAGGCGAACGCAGCCATCGTACCCGCCGGAACCAACGGCGCCATCAGCGCCTTCGTCACCCACAACACGGATTTGGTGATCGATATCAATGGATACTTCATCGACCCCGCGGCTGCGCCGGCAGCCCTCGTCTTCTATCCGTTGGCGCCTTGCCGCGTCATCGACACCCGAGATCCCAACGGCTTCCTCGGCGGGCCGATTGTCGCGGGCGGCGTGAGCCGGGACATCCCCTTCTTGGCGTCCAATTGCGGGATCCCCGGCAACGCTCAAGCTTACTCGATCAATGCCACGGTTGTTCCTTCCGGGCCACTCGGCTACCTTACGCTATGGCCCGCCGGGCAAACCCAACCGCTCGTGTCGACGCTCAATGCGCTCACCGGCGGAATCGTGGCTAACGCGGCGATCGTGAAGGCCGGTGTCAACGGATCGGTG
>JAYTKJ010000870.1:0-11100 GCA_043730365.1 Acidobacteriota bacterium
CCACCGCTTCCTCACGCACCCCCAGCGCTGAGCCCCCAGTTACCCACAGATTCCCCGGACGAGGCACAATTGGCATGTGCTGCCCTCTCAGGGCTCAGAGACGATCAACAGAACGTTAGCATCGATCCGGGGCTGCATACCGTGGAAGGTAACGGCCTCAGCCCAGCTTTACACCATGGGGCGCGCCTCCAGGCGCCATGGACCGCCGAAAGGCCGGGGGTGTAGACGATTTGTGTTGACGCCAGGCTCTGCTTCAGATTAAGATGTAGACGATGCCTGTTGCCGATAGCTCGACTTCGATCACTCTCCGCTGGGCGCCGGTCAGTCTAAAAACCTTGCGCGGCAAGCGTACGTTGGGGGAGTTCGGAGCGGTACTGGGCGTTGCCAAGAACACGGTCTGGCGATGGGAAGCCGGGCGCGTGAAGCCGGATGTTGCGCAGATGAAAAAACTAAATGAACTTGCTGACAAACAAGGCTACTGGGATCAGTGGCAACTGAAAGGCTCCTCGATCCTGGTTGGGGATCTCGAGCAAGCTTCCGCTGAGCTGAATAGGCAGTGGAAGGAAGCTGACGCCCGCTCGCTGGCCGAGTTCAAGGGCTAGCGCGACGGTGCCGGTCTACGTCACCGACACCCATCCTCTTCTGTATTACGCCACCAATACGAAGCGCAAAATGTCCCCTAAGGCCTGGAAAGCCTTCGAGGCTGCCTCGCGGGCCGAGGCGCTCATTCTCGATTTGCGCTTCCATCGTCTTGACTTCGGAGACCGGCAGGTTCGGATCCAGTGAGGCGACGGCCCGCCTCAGTTGTGGCGCCAGCCAGCCAGGGTCCACCGCAGTGCGCGCATAGAAATGGAGAGACCGAATGCGCTCCAGTTGCCGATACGGCAGGTAGAACACGCGCCGCGGCTTCTCGTCCATGTCGCTGTACTTGCTGTCTTTGACCAGACCCACAATCGTGATATCCGGCTTGCCAGTGCCACGCGCGAACATCCGGCCGAGCGGGCTGGCGCCCCTGAAATAGAACTTGGCGAAGGTTTCGTTGACCATGCCCACCTTCTGGCCGGCTTTGTTGTCGGCGTTGGTAAACTCGCGTCCAGCTTGCAACGCGATGCCCATCGTCCGAAAGTAGCCCGAGCCGGTGAGGGCGTAGTTGGCATCGCTGTCGTCGTCGTTCGAAGGCACGAAACCGTCGACGGTGATGTTTTGCCCCGAGCTGCTGCCTGCAATTGCGGGCAGGTCGGTGGACGTAACCAGCGTCACGCCGGGAATCGACGCGAGCCGCTGCTCGAGTTGATCGTAAAAAGCCGCGGTCTGTTCGGAATTATATTTATTCAGCGACGGATCTACTTCAAAGGAAATCAGGTGATCGGGGCGCAACCCGAGCTCAACCTTCATCTGCTTTAGCAGGCTCTTGCCGAACAGCCCGGCCGTCACCAGGAGCATCAAAGACAACGCCATCTGCGCCACCGCCAGCGTCTTGCGGAAGCGGTTGGCGGCCCCGGTGCCGGAGCTCTGCCCGGCTTGATCCTTGATCACCGTCGCCAGGTCGTGCTTGGTGGATTGCAGGGCGGGAAACAGTCCGAAGGCCAGTCCAGTGAGCAGACACAGCGCCAGCGAAAACAGGAGAACCCGGACGTCGAGATCGGGCGAAAGGATGATGCCTCTCGAGGGGGGCAAGGCCGAGATGATGGCCCGCAGCGTCAGGGTCGCCACCCCAAGCCCGGCCACGCCGCTCACCAGCGCCACGATCCAGGATTCGGTGAGTAGCTGCCCTACCAGTTGCGCCCGAGTGGCGCCCAGCGAAAGCCGCAGAGCGATCTCCTTGGAACGAGCCGAGGCGCGCGCCAGCAGCAGGTTTGCCACGTTGGCGCAGGCAATCAGCAGCACCATCCCTGTGATGCCGAGCAGCAGATACACCGGCGTCCTGGCGTGACTCCGGAGGCTACCTCGCCCGTGCTCGTCCGGCTTCAATACAATGCGTTTGGCCCGCACCTGCTTGAGGAAGTTCTCCGAGGGGTTGCGGTATACCTTGATGTCCTCCTCCACTTGACCCACGTAGGCGGTGTTGATTGCCATTTGCGCGTGGGCCAGCGTCACCCCCGGCTTCAAGCGTCCGAAAACCGTCAGCCAGTGCCCGCGCCGGTCATCCAGATCGAGCCGGCCCGGCGTCATTTGCGGCTTCATGGACATGGGCACGAACGCCTCGGGAGGCGCGGAGTCAAACCGGTCCCCCAGGAAACCGGCTTGCGCGACGCCCACGATGGTGAGCGGATAGCCGTTGACGATGATCGTCTGATTCAGAACCGCGGGACTGCTGCCCAGCTTGGTGGTCCAATAACCGTGACTCAGGACGGCAATCGGGTGGGCGCCGCGATTGATATCGTCACCGGGCTCCACCAGCCGCCCCATGGCCGGCCTGACGCCCATCACCTGGAAATAGTTGCCCGTGACGATATGCACGCGGCCCCGAATTGGCTGATTGTTGTAGGAGAGGCTGGCGCCGAAGCTGCGGGCCCCGGCGAGGCCCGTGAATGAGGATTGCTGCCGGGCTAATTCCCGATAAACGGGATAGCTGAACACCGGTCCGCCGTCTTCGTCATTTGAAACCGATCCCTGCAAGGGACCCGGGTGGTACAGGAGCACCAGGCGCTCCGGTTCCGCCACCGGCATCGTGCGCCATAAAATCTGGTTCATCAGCGAGAACATGGCGGTGTTGGCGCCGATCCCCAGCGCCAGGGATGCGACGGCAATCCCCGTGGTGACGGGCGTCTTGATGAGGTTGCGGATAATCTGTCGAAGCCGGGCCATTGAGGGATTATACGCACACCGCACCGAATTGTTTCAGGCGTTTTTCGGCATGGGGTCTTGTCATCGGCGTCGGGATGTGATTCAATAACTCACCGATGCTGATGTCATCTCGATTCATACTGAAACCCGCAACGGCGATCCTGGCCGCGGCGGCCCTTTGCCTGCTTGCCTGCGGTTCCGACGGCCCGCCCGCGGTGCGGACCGGGACGCCGCCCTACTACTGGCAAAGCGCCAAGGACGCCTACGCCAAGGGCGACTTCCCCAAGGCGATTGACTGGCTGGACAAGATCACCAAACTGAACAAGAATGAGTATTCCGAGCGCGCCTGGGCGTTCCGCTTACTCATCGGGTCCGGTTTGATCACGGGCTATAAAGAGTTGGCGGAAAACTACGAATACGGCCAACGGAGCAGCAAGGATAACCCTACGCCGTTCATCAAGAAGGTGACCGAATACCGTGGCGCAGCGAGCCGCATGGCGCTGCAATATGGCGAGCTCTACGGCGAATACGACAAGTCCAGCCCAGGCCCGGAGACGGTGATCGATTTTCCGTTTCCCGCCGCCGGCACCACTTCCAAGCCGCCACAGTTAGGTGAGATCGCGCAAGGCCGGGTACCCAGCGAGGACGCCGTGGCCGCCGCGCAAAGCGGGATGATTGCCCGTGGCGTCGTGCTGGGCATTTGCGAAACGGCCGGAGCCAAGGATGATGCGGCCAAAGGACGGGCGGCGATGCAAACGCTGCCGCTCAAGATCCCACGCAGCGCCTTTGAGTTGGTGATGGCCAAGACGCTCTTTGCCGCCGCCCAACTCCACAACGGCAAGAACCAGGGCAATCCGGCGGTGCAGGAGTTTCTCGTCAAGCAGGCTCTCAAGGCGATGGGCAGCGTCACCGATACGGGCAAGGACACCAAGGAACTCAAGGCGAATCTGGACAAGGAACTGAAAGACGCAGTTAAGCGCAAGGGCTAGGGTCGCTTTCAGCAGTTGTTTGGCCGGCGTCAAACTTCGCACGCCATCCGGCGTGGAGGACGGGCATCTTCTTCCAGGACGAGTCCGGCTTCACCCAAAAGCCCTCGGTCCGCACCACTTGGGCGGCCGCGCTGGGATATCGGTGGGACGGTAATCGCGCCCGGCTATTCTCGCAAACCAAGCCGGACAGCTTTGACACTGAGAGCTTGATCGGCTTTCTCAAACAACTCAAGAAGTTCGTGCCTGAGCAGTCAGGTCATCCCTAGTTTCGGATCACCTCCCCGCTCATCGCAGCAAACTCATGAAAGATTACCCGACCGAGCAACGATCTTGGCTGACCATCGAATGGTTGCCCAGCTACGCTCCGGACCTCAATCCCGCCGAAAGGAGTCTGGAATAACGTGACGTGGGCGATAGCAACCGTTCAAACGGCGCAGGCATCCCTAAATTAGTACGCGGCCCGTATGGGTGCAATTCATTCCTCAAACGATCGATTTTGCAACGAACCGGCAACATGCCGAATCCAGGCCTTTGACCCGTGGTTGCAACTCAGTTGCGAATTGCACTTGACAACAAAACTGTGATCCTTTAATCTGGACTCATTAGGTCGTAGATAGCCTCGGGGCTCCCGACCCGCATCGCTGGTTTCGCCGCCCGGCCCGTAGCAACGGCCGAGGGGCCAAACCGTTTCAATTTGTCGAGGTGTCATTGTGAGAAACGTCGTGTGCCCAGAGCTTGTGCGTGTTTTGGCCGTAGGACTATTCGCCTCTACCATATTCATTTTAAACGGACAACAGCTGGTCAAAGGCAGAGTCGTTGACGCTACAAACGAACCCATTCCCAACGCCCAGGTGTCGGTTTCAGAACCCGGCGGCAGGCCCGGATCACCGGTCGTCACCGGAACCAACGGCGAGTTCTCGCTCCCTCTTCGACCGGGTGCCTACCGGCTCCGAATCACGGCAGAAGCCTTCCAAACCACGGTTGAGTCTATTCAAGTGTCCGAAGCTGGTTTGCAGCTTAATGACATCGTCTTGCGTATAGAGACGCTTCGCACAGCCGTGACGGTCAACGAGGGAAGCGACTACGTAACGCCGGCAACCAATAGCGCCACCCGCACTCTGACCGCTCTGCGTGACGTGCCGCAATCGATCACCATTGTCACCCGCGAACAGATACGAGATCAGATGATGACGAGCGTCGGCGACGTAGTGCGCTACGTTCCCGGCGTCACCTATCACCAGGGCGAGAACAATCGGGACCAGGTGATCATCCGGGGCAACAGTTCGTCGGCGGACTTCTTCGTCAACGGCGTACGGGACGACGTACAGTACTACCGCGATCTCTATAACCTTGAGCGGGTGGAGGCGCTGAAGGGGCCCAATGCGATGATCTTCGGGCGCGGCGGCGCGGGCGGCGTGATCAACCGGGTGACAAAGGAACCGGACTTTGGGCCGCTGCGGGAGGTCAGTCTACAGGGCGGCTCGTTCGGCAATAAGCGCGTGGCCACCGATTTCAATCAGCCGCTGGGCGGCAAGGTGGCGGTTCGCTTGAATGGCGTATTCGAGAACTCCGATGGCTTCCGGGACTACGGTCGTCTGGAGCGTTTCGGCATCAGCCCGACGATGACGGCGCGGCTGACTGGCCGCACCCGGTTGGTGCTCGGCTATGAACTCTTTGATGACCGGCGCGTGGCAGACCGCGGCATTACTTCTTGGCTGGGGCGGCCTGCGGATATCCCGATCACCACCTTCTTCGGCAATCCGGACGAGAGCAAGGTCCGGGCGCGCGTCAACCTGGGCAGCGCCACGCTGGAGCATCAGGCGGGGGCGGTCAATTTTCGCAACCGCACGATGATCGGCGACTATGATCGGTTCTACCAGAACTTCGTGCCGGGCGTTGTCACCGCTGATCGGCTGCAAGCGCCGATCACCTCCTACAATAACGCCACGGTGCGACTGAATGCCTTCAATCAGACAGACGTCACCGGCATTCGCTACACGGGCCGGATCCGTCACACGCTGCTCGGCGGGGCGGAATTCGGCCGTCAATTAACGGATAACCTACGCAACACCGGCTACTTCAAAGGCACGGCCACCAGCTTCCTGGCGCCGCTTTCGAATCCGGCCATCACCGAGCCCATCACGTTTCGTCCCAGCGCCACCGATGCCAACAATCATCTGGAGACTCAAGTGGCCGCCACCTATGTCCAGGATCAGATTCAGCTTTCGCGCTTCGTTCAGGTGGTGGCCGGCCTACGGTTTGACCGTTTTGACCTGCGCTACCACAACAACCGGAACGCGGATAATCTGCGACGCCTGGACCACCTGATTTCACCGCGCGCCGGCCTCGTGATCAAACCCGTGGATCGCGTGTCGATCTACTCCAGCTACGGCGTCTCGTACCTGCCAAGTTCGGGCGATCAGTTCTCCTCGCTCACGACCATCACCCAGCAGGTGAAGCCGGAGAAATTCAACAACTACGAGGCAGGCGTGAAATGGGATGCCGCTCGCGGCCTGTCGCTCACCGGCGCTGTTTACCGGCTGGACCGCACTAACACGCGATCGACTGACCCGAATGACCCCACGCGCATCATCCAGACCGGCAGCCAGCGCACCAATGGCGTCGAAGCCGGGGTGGCCGGGAGCCTGACGCGCGCGTGGCGCATCGCCGGCGGATACGCGTATCAGGATGCCTTTGTCACCAGCGCCACCGCCGCCGCGCGTGCCGGAGCGCAGGTGGGCCAAGTGCCGCACCATCAGTTTTCGCTCTGGAACAACTATCAGATCCTGAAGCGTCTGGGCGCGGGACTGGGACTGCTGAACCGCTCCGATATGTTCGCGGCGATCGATAACACGGTCACCTTACCCTCTTACACTCGGGCGGACGCGGCGGTGTTCCTCTCGCTCACCGAGAAGGTGCGGCTGCAGGCCAACGTCGAGAACCTGACTAACCGGAGATACTATGTCAACGCCGACTCTAACACGAATATTTCGCCCGGTTCCCCGCGCTCGGTTCGAGTGGGTTTGATCGCCAGGTTTTAGACCAAGAACCGTTCCCTCACGGTCACGGCTCCGTATCGGTTCCGAGCCGCGAGCGTAAGCGACCGGCACTCTAATGGCGCGCAGCGGAGGCCGTCTGCGCCGGCGCCCGTAGTTGCTCCGGCGAGGGCGCGGCGATGTCGGAGAGCCCGGCCAGCATCAGCAGCAGCGCGGCGAAGAGCCCGAACGCCACCCAGTCGGGCGGAGGCTCTGCCTCTTTGGATTTCCGGAAAAAGAGCAGGCGTGCGGCCATCACGGCGGCGATCCCCAGCGAGAGGCTACTCGAGAAAAGAAAATAGCTGACGATCGCGACGCCCGCCACCATCCATCGCTGCGTGTCATTCAAGCCGCGGAAGCCGCGCGCGCCATCGAGAAACAGAATCGGAATCAGGTTGAACAGATTGATGTACGCGCCCAAGACCGTGAGCGCGAGAAACAACTTACTACCGGTGATGGGATAGAGTGCCAGGCAGCCGAGCGCGGCCAGGAGTCCAGCGGCAGGCCCGGCCAGCCCCACCCGCGCGTCCTGGGCCGGCGAGACAATTCGCTGTCTGGCGAAGATAACGGCTCCAAGACCGGGAATGAACAACGGCGCCGAGGCGGGAATGCCGTAGTGCTTCAGCGTGATGACGTGGCCCATCTCATGGATGTAGATGCACAGGACGAAGCCGAGCGCGAAGCCCCAGCCCCAGCGCTCCCAGTAGAAGGACATGAAAACGAGCATCGAAAGGAGCGTTGGCAGTTTGGTGAGGCCGAGAATGAGAAACTTGCCCTTGGTGGCGAGAAACGCCGCGGCCGGAGCCGCTACGCCGAGCCACTTCCCCCACGACTTACTCTTCTTTTCAATGGCCTCGGCATCCCCGGCGCCACCGGCTTGCGCACGCTCCAGGCGCGTGATTGTGTCTTCGATGGTTCGGCGCTGGCCCGCACCGGGAGGCAGCAAGCTCAGCGCCATTCGCCACAGCGCGATGGCGCGCGGGGCGTCGCTCGCCGTTTCAGCCGCCGCCGCTTCGGCCGCCATGCGGTTCAGGGTGCTTGAGTAGACCAAGCGACCGCACTGTGGGCAGGCGAGGATGCCCTCGGCCCAGTGGGTTCCACACTGAGGACAAAGTGAAGCTGCTGGATCTGGGGCTGGGTTCATGCCGCGCCGGCGGGTGAGGGAGGCTTGGCTTGTGGGCCACTCCCAAACCGGTAAGGGCCGCCCGACGAGAACGGCACGAGACGGGTCTGCTTCCAAGCTTCGAACAGTCCGATGCCGATGATGACGAGGCCGATGATGTTTGAGAAGCCACCCAGAAACGGCGCCGCGAGCATGAGCAGGAGGATAAACCCAAGCCCGACCGCCACTGGTGTGGGCCGCTTGGAGATCTCCTCAATCATCAGGACGCCGTAACTCAGCGTGATAGAGAAATATGTCAGCGCCAGTGCCAGAATCTGGTAGCGCCGTCCACCCCGCATGTTGCTGCCCTTCATGACGGCCTTGCCTACCAACCAACCCACGGCGATCGCCATCAAGCCGAATTCGATATTGGTGAGCTTGACGAAACCCCAGTAGAGCAGGCCGCCCGCCAGCGCCGCACCGAAGCCGTAGACAGCGGCGGTAATAAATCGGCTCCACTGCTGATCCTGAGCATAAGCCGCTTCTTCTTTGGCGCGGCAAGAGGCGCAAACGGGGTGGCCGTTCAACTCGTGATACTCAGTGGCTAGTGGCGCGCGGCACATGGCGCAGGCCGGCGAATCGGGCGTCAGCCCCTCGGCGGTTTCAAATTGCAACGACGGAGGCGGGATCTGTGGACTCTCGCCAGCTTCGTGCATAGTTGCTCAAGGCCGAAACTACCGAACCCGAGCCGCCTCAAGCTTGCGCGCGCGCTGCCAGGCCAAGCGGTCTCGCAGATCCCGGCTCAATGTCGAAAACGCCGCCCAGTAGTAGCCGGCCACGAAGACCGAAAGCAGCGGCACTGCCAGATAGTTGAGCGTGTCGATAGCGTACAGCACCATGAACAGGAAGTAGCTGCCGAGCGCCAGCTCAATCCAAGGCAGGAAGCCCGAGCGGCTGCGATACTTCTTGACGCTCTCAGCCTTCTTGTTTTCGCGCGTCTGCGTACCGGTGATCGCGTACTTGGGCGTGCGGACGAAGCTGGTCTGCACGCCGAACAACGCCTCCAACACCGCCTTGGTGTTGATCACCGTCAGCGTCGCGCCCGCCGCCATCAGTACCGGCGTCATGAGCACTGCGCGCAGCCAGGACTTGCGGTCCCGCTCATATTGCGCGTAGATGTAAAAGATCACCACCGAGAGGAACGTGGCCATCATTAGGGGAAAATCCACCAGCAGCAGTTGCTGCCAGCCCATGTAGAAGCGCACGATCATCACCGGCAGCATGAGCGCCGTGACGATGATCATCATCGGATAGGTGAGGTTTGGCGTCAGGTGCGTGAACGCCTCCAGCTTGACGCGCCAGGGCAGGTCGGCTTTGAGGATGCGTTTGAGCAGTTTGATCGCCACCTGCGTCAGCCCTTTGGCCCAGCGCGATTGCTGTATCTGGAAACCGTGCATGTCGAACGGCAATTCGCTCGGGCACTCCACTTCCGGCACGTAGGCAAAACGCCAGCCCTTGATCTGGGCGCGGTAGCTGAGATCGGAATCCTCGGTGAGCGTGTCGTGTTCCCAACCGCCGGCGTCGCGAATCATTTCCTTGCGAAGAATGCCGGCCGTGCCGTTGAAGTTGAAGAACAGGCCGGAACGACAGCGCGCGTTGTGCTCCAGGATGAAGTGTCCGTCCAGCAGCATCGCCTGCACTTCGGTGAGGAGATTGTAGTAGCGGTTGAGATAGCTCCAGCGCGTCTGCACCATGCCGATCTTGGGGTCGGTGAAATGGTGGATCGTCTTCATCAGGAAATCGCGCGGGATGACGAAATCGGCGTCGAAGACCGCCACAAATTCGCCCTTGGCGACCGCGAGACCTTCTTCGAGCGCACCGGCTTTGTAGCCGTGGCGGTTGCTGCGATGGATGTACTCAACCGGGTGGCCCGCGGCCCGATACTCAGCCACCAGCCGCTCGGTGAACGGATGCGTGTCGTCGGTGGAATCGTCCAGCACCTGGATGTCGAGCAACTCGCGAGGATAATCGATCTTTACCGCTTCCTCAAGGAGGCGCTCCACCACGAGGCGCTCGTTGTAGAGCGGCAATTGGATTGTGACGCGCGGCAACTGCGCGAACGGCTGCGGAGGCGTCTCAATCCCGCGATTGCGGCGGCTCTTGAAATACCCCCACATCACTTTGTAGCGATGCGCCCCATAAAAGGCGAGGATCAGCATCAGAGTAAAGTAGGGGATGAGCAGAGAGTAGTCAAACCAATTCAACGAATGAATGCCTTCGAACGTGTCGTCGAAAAGCGCTTTGTCGAGCCGGTCTCTCCAGCTAGCGGCCAACAAAAACGCTACCGGCGGCAGCGAGTAAAGCATTAGATGAAATCTCTCCCGATTGCAATCATGGCCCTCGTACTGGAGCTTGTCTACTGGCTCCTTACCCAGGTCGATATCCGGTTAGACACGCCTGGAGCGATCCGGCTCATGATGCTCGCTCTTTTAGTCTACATTGTTTCGCTGGTCTTCGTCATCAGGTGCAAACTACTGATCTCTAAGGTGTTTATCCTAGGGACTGCGGCCGTATTCCGTGCGACGATGGCGCCGGCCGCGCCGGAACTTTCAGATGACGTGTATCGCTATCGTTGGGAAGGACTTGCGCAGACGCGCGGATTTAATCCCTACCTGACTTCGCCCGACGAAATGATGCCGAAGGACGCCACCCATGCGCGCATCCCGGCGCCCGGCGTGCGGTCCGGCTATGGCCCGGTGGCGTCGATGACCGAATGGGTTGCATTCGCACTCGCCGAGCGCCTCACCGATGACCCTGATCGGCAGGCTTTCCTGATGAAGACGCCGGCGATGCTCTTTGAGAGCATGACGCTGGTGGTGCTGAGCCGCGCCCTGCCGCTCGAGGGCTTGCTGATCTACGCATGGTCCCCACTGCCGGTGATCGAGTTCTGGTGGAACGGCCATAACGATGCGCTGGCGATCTTCTATATGGTGGTGGCGCTGCTGCTGGCGCGCGCCGGCGGGTCGGCGGGAACAATCGCTCACGCTGCATTGGGCCTGGCTATCGCGGTCAAGTGGTGGCCCGCGGCCCTGTGGCCGGTGTTGGTGGCGCAGACTCCGCGCGGATGGCGCAAAGCCTGGATTGCGCCGGCGGTAGTGGCTCTCGCCGCGCTGCCCTACTGGACGCC
>JAYTKJ010000871.1:0-2563 GCA_043730365.1 Acidobacteriota bacterium
AGAACCCGCACTATATCAGCGAACTCCAGGCCACCATCTTGCAGCAGATGGGGCTCAACTGGAAAAAGATGGATTTCACCGCCAACGCCCGGGCGTTTCACTTTATCGAGGAAGGCCAGGGGCCTATCACTCGCATCCTGGCCTGAGAGGCCGGATTATCACTCCTTCGGCATGCGAGTGGAGAGCCAACCGAAAACCCTCGATGCCGCGGGCTGATCCAGGTTCGAGAGCACGACCACCACTTGGCCGGAATCCGGGAAGATCCAGAGTTCGCCGTTCATACCTGGAGCGCCGCCGCCGTGACCGAAGCTACGCATGCCTCCGCGGTCACTGGTGACGAATCCAAAGCCGTAGCCGGACTCCTTTGCCCGCGGCCTGCTTGCCTCTGCCAACAATTTCGCGGGAATCAATTTGTTCGATGTCAGCGCTTGCGCGAACTTCATCAGGTCAACGGCCGTCGAGTATCCTCCGCCCGCCGACGTGCCGCGCCACGGCCGTGTGTCCGCGTTGGATTTCCACCGGCCTTCTACTTTCTAGCCTTCGAAGCGCTACTGGAAGAGTGCAGTGTCGCGCGCCGCCGCGCGCATCGGCCTGAGCCAGCCCGCGGTGAGCTCGGCCTTGGGACGCTTGCGCAGCCTGTTTGGCGACGAACTGTTTGTTCGGTCAGGGCGCGGCATTCAGCCGACTCCGCGCGCGCTCGAATTGGCGGGGCCTGTCCGTAGCGGTCTGGAACAACTCCGGCGCGCCCTCGCAGGCGAAGCCGAATTCAATCCGTCTTCCAGCACTCGCACTTTTCGCCTGGCGATGACCGACTATGCCGAGTGGCTGCTGTTGTCACCGCTGATGCGACGCATGGAGGGCAAGGCACCAGGGATTCAACTGCAGGTTCGGCGGCTCGACAAGTTATTCCAGACTCCAGCCGCCGAACTCCGCGCCGGGTTCATCGATCTCGCCATCGGGTTCTTTGGCGATGCGCGAACGATGCAAGAAGGAACGCTCACCGAGACGTTGCTGGAGGACGAGAACGTGGTGATTTCACGCCGCGGCCGGAAGGGTGCGATGACGTTGGACGCGTTCTCCGAAGCCCGGCACGCCGCGATCATCTACCGCCCCGAACCATGGGGATTGATCGATCAGGAATTGGCCGCGCTCGGCCGGCGGCGCAAGCTTGCTCTGGCCGTGCCGCACTTCCAGACTGTGATCTACGTTGTTGCATCGTCCGACTTGATCGCCTGTGTGCCACGCCGGCTCGCAAACCACTTCTCGAGCGTGGTTGGCCTCAGAATCGCTCCCGTGCCTTTCCCGATGCCACGATTTCATACACGTATGGTGTGGCACCGTCACACCGCCGATGACCCCGCCCTGCGTTGGTTGCAATCAGAATTACGGCAGGCCGCCGCGGAACGCTTGTCCTAGAAGCGCAAAGGCCGCGGAGGCGCGGCGCCAAACCGCGAGGAACTACTCACGATGCCGCGCCGGAGCGAGTCCGTCTTGCGCGTGTTCCTCAAAACTCTTGAGCACTCTGCGCCGCCAGCTATTGGAGAACTTCGATCTCCATCGTCACCGACGCCCGAATCTCGAGATTTCCTGCCTCGACCGGAGTAGCGACGGCCAACCCGGGAGCGCCCGCGCGATCGAGAGGAAAAGCCGTCCCAACAGAGCTTTCAGCCGCGGAGATCACGTTACCCAGGCGCCCGCTCATGCCGTTGGCAATCGCTTCGGCGTTTGAGCGCGCCTGCTGCGTAGCAAGCCGCAAAGCCTGCTGCCGAAGCGGCACCGCGTCACGCACGCCAAACGTGATGCCACCCACCGAGTTGGCGCCGGCCGCCGTCGCCGCATCAATCACTCTGCCCGCGTTCGCCGTATCGCCGATCACCACCCTGAATTGATTGGTGGCCGTGTAACCCACGATCTCCGGCACTCCGCCGCCCGGCGGAAATCGCTGATTGGGAGTCACCGAGAAAGAGGACGTGCGGATATCGGCGTTGGGTCCCAACAGCCGCCTCAGCGCATCCAGAATCGCCTGCGCCTTGCTGGCATTTCCGTCAGTGGCCGCAGCTGCCGTCAGGCCCTGCGTGATCACACCCACCCCGATGGTGGCCTGGTCCGGCCGCACCGAAACCACACCCTCTCCAGACGAGCGAATGTAGGGCCGCCGCGCATTCACCAACTGCGCCTGTCCCAGGCCGGCGCTCAACAACATCAGACAAATCGCCAAACTTCTCATCCTCATGTTTCCTTCCGAGCCATTCGAATTAGCACCCAGCCAATTGCGGCAAAGGCCCCCAGCGAGAGCCACCCACCCATCGCCGGGAACCACGCAAACTCGTCCACACCAAACAACGCCTTCGTAAAAGACGGCACACCAGCCACAAACGTCACGGCCAGCAGGATGCCGACGATCGCTTCGCCGGCAATTAGTCCGCTGGCGAGCAGCGTGCCGCGCCCTTCATCGGCACCCCATCGTTTTGCGATCCACTGCATCAGGCCACCCAGCAGAATCGCAGACGTCGTATCGAAGGGCAAGTACATGCCCACCGCAATCAGCATCGGCGCCCGCGCG
>JAYTKJ010000872.1:0-6408 GCA_043730365.1 Acidobacteriota bacterium
GAAGTCCAGCAGCACCAACCAGCTACTGCGCTTCACCCAAAAGCACGTCTGTTCCTCTCCCGCAACCCACACCAAACAGCGAGGAAGCAAGTAGTATCATTCGATCATCATGAGAGTGATCGGTTTCAAGCGGGCAATCTTTTTCATTCTTGGATTCGCTTTGGCAGGATCAGGACAGGTGCGGGATAACAACCCACTGCTCAAGGAAAGCCGGCTGCCGTATCATCTCCCGCCGTTCGGCGACATCAAAGACGAGCACTTTGCGCCGGCTTTCGAAAGAGGAATGGCCGAGGAACTGGCCGAGATAGCCACGATCGCCAACAGCAAGACCAAGCCCACGTTCGCGAATACGATCGTGGCCCTGGAGCGGTCCGGCACATTGCTCACGCGGGCGCGGCGGGCGTTCGCGATCCTGACGGCCTCGCTCACCAATCCCAATCTGGATAAGGTCGAGTCGTCCTTTTCTCAGCGGTTCGCGGCCCACGCGGACGCGATCCAGCTCAATTCCGCCTTGTTTGGCCGCATCAGCACGCTGCATGAAGGGCGGAACGAATTGGGACTCGATGCCGAATCCAAGCGCCTGCTCGAACGTTACTATCAGGATTTCGTGCGGAGCGGGGCCAAGCTTTCAAGCGTCGAAAAGGAGAGCATGAAGGCGATCAACGCCGATTTGGCCCAACTGACGACCCAGTTCCGGCAGAACGTGCTGAAGGAAATCAACGCCTCTTCAGTGATTGTAAGTACCCGCGGAGAACTCGCCGGCTTGCCGGAACCTGCCATTGCCGCGGCCGCCACCGCAGCGAAGGCTGTGGGAGCGGAAGGCAAGTTCGCCATCCGGCTGACCAACACTACGGGACAACCGCCGCTGGACGCGCTTCAGAATCCGGCGGTCCGGCAACGCGTGATGCAGGCGTCCCTGGCGCGCGGCAGTCGAGGGAGCGAATTCGACAATCGCGTCGTAGTCATTGCGATCTCCGGAAAGCGGGCGCAGTTGGCCAAGCTGCTTGGATACCCGAGTTACGCCGCCTATCAACTGGAACAGCAGACTGCGGGCACGGTGAACGAGGTAAACAAGCTGCTCGGGCAGATTGCCCCGGCCGCGGTGGCAAACGCGCGCCAGGAGGCCGCAGAACTGGCTAAGGTAGCGGGCGGCCGGGAGGTCACGGCGGCGGACTGGAGTTACTATTCGGAAAAGGTCCGGCTGGCGCGCTATGCTTTTGACGAATCGCAACTGCGTCCTTACTATGAAATTCGGCGCGTGCTGGTGGATGGCGTTTTCTTCGCGGCGACGAAGCTCTACGGGATCACCTTCAAAGAGCGTCGTGATCTTAAGGGTTACTCGCCAGACATGTTCGTGTTTGAAGTATTCAACCCAGACGGTAAGCCGCTGGGGCTGTTCCTTGGAGATTTCTACGCGCGGCCCAACAAACGGGGAGGCGCGTGGGCCAATGCCTACGTGCCGCAGTCGGGCCTTACTGGCCAAAAGCCCGTGATCGGCAATCACCTGAACATCCCCAAGCCGGCTGCCGGTGAGCCCACGCTGCTGACTCATAGCGAAGTGAAGACGATGTTCCATGAGTTCGGCCACGCCCTGCATGGACTGTTTTCGGCAGTGAAGTATCCCTATTTCTCAGGCACCAGTGTGCCACGTGACTTTGTCGAGTTTCCCTCCCAAGTGAACGAAATGTGGGCCACGTGGCCGGAAATCTTCGAACACTATGCCGTTCACTATCAAACGGGAAAGCCGATGCCCAAAGAATTGCTCGACAAGGTGATGTCGGCGGGCAAATTCAATCAAGGCTTTCAGACCACCGAGTTAGTCGCCGCCTCCGCGATCGATCAGGCTTGGCATCAACTCAAGCCGGAGGAGCTAACGCACGACGCCGTGGCTTTCGAGGCCGCCGCGCTCGCCAGTCATGGGCTCAATTTCGCTCCGGTCCCACCGCGATACCGCTCCACGTATTTCTCGCACGTTTTCGCCAGTAGCGGCTATGCAGCCGGCTATTACTCGTATCTATGGAGCGAAGTGCTGGACGCCGACACCGTGGAGTGGTTCAAACAGAACGGCGGTTTGCGGCGGGCCAACGGCGATCGCTTTCGCGCGATGTTACTCTCACGCGGGGGGAGCCTGGATGCCAAGGAGATGTACCGGGCGTTTCGCGGAGCCGATCCGGACCCGAAACCTTTCCTGAAGCGGCGAGCCTTGTTGCAGTAACTTAAAGCCCTTCGAGCAGCGAACGGGGCGCCGTGAAGACCGTGCCGTGCCGCGCGCCTTCGGGAAAGACCAACTGAGGCGAGAGGTCTTCCCAATGCGTCAGATCCTTGGAACGAATCACGCCGTAGCGGTGATCGCGGTACTTGTCAAAGTAGATGTACCACCAAGCCCCGATCCGCACCGGCGTGGGGCCCTCGGCCCACTCATTGCCAGAAATCGGCTCACTGGCCTTGGACCACGGGCCCCGCAGTGAATCGGCGAAGGTGAGAAACAAGTACTTCGCCGGCGGGGTGAGGGTCTCATTCTTCGCCACCAGCGCGTAGCGTTTGCCGTGGCGGAAGATGGCCGCGTCGATGACTTGAAAACCGGGATCGAGAAACAGTTCAGGCTTGGTGAAGGTTTGAAAATCGCGCGTCCTGATGATGTACTGCCGATGATTGTATTTCCCGTTGCCCTGACCCTGCGTCTCCGGAAAGCGGCCCTTCACGGTCGACGCCCACACAATCACAAACTCTTTCGCGGGTTCATCGAAGAAGAGCTCAGGCGCCCAAGAATTGACAATCTCGCCTTCCAGAGCATTCACAATCACGCGCTGCTCGGTCCAATGCACGAGATCCTTGGAACTCGCATAGCCGAGGCTCCTGCCCTCCCAGGACGTGGTCCAGACCATGTGAAACGTGCCCTCGGGGCCCCGCGTGATCGATGGATCGCGCATGAGTTTTGATTCGCCCACTTTCGGTTCCAGCAGAGACTTACCGCCATGGAGCGCGTGCCACTTCAGGCCGTCGTCGCTGGTGGCCATGTGCAGCCCGTCTTCGCCATTGCCCCGGAAATACGAAAACAGCAGCGGGTCTCCTGCGTGCACCGGGCCTGCCAGCACGAGTGAGAGAAGTAGTGCAGGAGTTCGCATAGCTAGCGCACCGTCATCACGGGCTGGCCGTTCACGCCGCTGCGCAGATCTTTGACGCCTCGGAATCCTTCGGGAATTTCAAACAGCCCGAGCGTCCACTCGGTGCGGAGACGTTCGCCGCCACCAACCCAACGGTAGCTAGGCGTGCCGAGAAAGGAACCGCGCTCAACGCTTTTGCGAAGCCCCTCATCAAAAGGTGAACTGCCAAACTCGATCCCGCGTGCGATTACCTGAGAATTCCAGGGCGGGGCGGCGATGCTGCGATTTTCCTGCCAGTCTGCAATCCACGGATTGTCGGCTGCTGGAAAAACATAGCCGATGAGGACGCGGTAGGCAGGATGATACATGGTGAAGAACTGCTCCTGACGCGCGGGATTCATACGCATGGTGTAGTAGACGCCGGAGTTGGGCGTGGGTTGAAACGGGCGCAGATCGGCCGGACCGCCGCCCGTCGCGGTTTTTCCACGCGGCCAGTTCACTTCCGAGCCTGGCGCGAGTGAGGCGGCGCGCCCACCGGAAACCAGACCACGGGTGGCCGACGCATCCATCGCCGTTTTTCCCGGTTCGACAAAGGGCGGGCCAAACGTCGCATGCTGCATCCAGTTGATGGGCCGGTCAAACGGCGTGAGGTTTTCCACCCGCTCTTCTACGCTGATGTGGCGTTCGCCTCGACGAAGTGTGACCGCTCGCTCCATCCGGAATTGCGTCTTCTTCAAGTCCGCGCCATAGCGCAGCGTCACAGCGTCCACTTCGGCTTCGATCGCGATCTTTTTCCACTCGACGATGGGCGCTTCACCGTGACCACCGAGTCCGGCTTTGGTCTCCGCATCTGACGGAGGGCCATAGCTGGGAAAGCAGACGAGGTGTCCCATGTAGCCGCTCATCAACCATCGGCTTGGACCGCCGCCGTAAATCGCATCGTGCTTGGACGGGACGTAGGTATGCGGATCGATGGTCGGGTAATGCGGCACGCGCATCGGGTTCAGATCCTTCTTGGGATCGCCGGTGACGAGCCGGGTTTCGGCAATATGCCCGCCGCCGGACAGGATGCTGACGCGGATAAGTCCGTTCTCAAGGACCCAGGCCCGGCGGCCCTGATACGCTCCGTCGGTGATCGAGGGCGCGCGTCCTTGCGCGAAACACAGAGAGCCGAAGAGGAAGAAAAGAGGCAGCCGCATTCGCATCATCCTTTCGATATGTTCCAAGTCAACCCGAATCGGGCGCCGGTTTCGGCAAGTTCGTCCCACGTAGTCTCGTCGATCGGAATCCCATGCTGCGTTCGCTCACTCGCGGCGCGCGCTTCGGGTTCTCCGGGATAGAGTATTTCGGTGAAGCCGGGCCGCAGTGGCGAGGCTTTCAGGTAGTCGACATAACGGGTCACTTCAGCGTAGAAAGCGCCTGGGGGGCCAAATTGCGCGGGGTCGAGAATGAGGCTGAACATCGCATTGCCGACGCGGTTGATATCCGGGTGGCTGCATCCTGCGCCAGTTAGTGCGCCGCCGAGAATATCGCATAGGAAGCCCAGGGCGAAGCCCTTGTGTCCACCAAAATTGAGCAGCGCGCCGAAGCCCTGCATGAAGTCCGATGGGTCGGTCGTCAGGTTCCCGTTGCGGTCAATCACGCAGCCTTCGGGAATAGACGTTCCTTTGTTGTGAGCGACGTGAATCTTGCCGCCGGCGATGGCCGACGTAGAGATGTCGATCAGCACTGGCGTCCGGCCAGGAAGCGGAACACCGGCCGCGAAAGGGTTGGCGGACATGCGGCGTTCAGCACCGCCAAACGGCGCGACGATCTTGCCTCCGCCATGCGTATTGACAAAGTGAACCGAGACCAGGCCAGCGGCTACCGCCATCTCGGGCCATTCGCCGATGCGCCCCAGGTGACCGCTTTGGTTGAGCCCCATCAGGCAGAAGCCGTGCTCTCTGACCTTCGCGATACCCTTTTCCATCGCCCACGCACCCAGCACCTGACCGAAGCCGAAGTTGCCGGACAGTTGCAGGATCGGGCCGGCATCCTTCGTGACGGTGAGTTCAGCGCGAGGTTCCACATCGCCGCGGTCAAGGTATCCGATATAGTCTTTGACGCGGATGACGCCATGCGAGTCATGACCGACGAGGTTCGCTTTGGCCAGTGAGCGGCCCACCATGCCAGCCTGATCCGCGGGCACACCATGGGCGGCAAAGACGGCCCCGGAAATCTCAGCCAGTTGTTCCACTGTAAACTTGATCAAGAAAAACTCCCTCGTGGATTATAGTCGGAATCAAACAATGACATCCAAATGTTTTCATACTCCCATCGTGGTTGGCCTGGCGATAACAGCGCTCGCCGGCGCTCAGGAATTTGACCTGCTACTCAAGGGCGGGCACGTCGTCGACGGCAAGAACAAGCTGAGCGCGGTCCGCGATGTTGGAATCAAGGACGGCCAGATCGCGCTGGTGGCGCCCAGCATCGAGGCTGCTCGCGCGCTCAAGGCGGTGGACGTCGCCGGGCTCTACGTCGCGCCCGGCCTCATCGACATTCATGTTCACGTCTACGCGGGCACCGGGGAGCGGGGCTCCTACGCCGGGGACAACAGCATCTACCCTGACGGCTTCACCTATCGCGCGGGCGTAACCACGGTGGTGGACGCCGGGAGTTCCGGCTGGCGGAACTTTGAAGACTTCAAGGATCGCGTCATTGACCGTTCGAAGACCCGCATCCTGGCGATGCTCAACATCGTCGGCAACGGTTTGCGCGGCGGGCGATTCGAACAGAACATGGACGACATGGATGCCAAGCCCACCGCTGAGATGGCGATGAAGTACAAGGGGCTGGTAGTGGGCGTGAAGACCGCGCATTTTGGCGGCCCGGAGTGGAAGCCCGTGGACCAGGCTATCGCCGCGGGCACGCTGGCGAAGATTCCGATTATGGTGGATTTCGGTCGCGCGTATCCGGAGCGATCACTCGCCGAACTGGTTACGAGCAAGTTCCGCCCGGGCGACATCTTCACGCACTGCTATGGAGGCTCACGGGGTGAGTTGATCGATGGCAAGGTCAACCCCGCGATCCTTCCGGCACAGAAACGCGGCGTGATATTCGACGTTGGTCACGGAGGCGGGAGCTTCGTTTTCGGCACGGCGGTGCAGGCCTTCAAGGAAGGTTTCTACGCCAATTCGATCTCTACCGACCTCCATATTGGCAGCATGAACGCCGGCATGAAAGACATGCTGAACGTGATGAGCAAGATCATGGCGCTCGGCATGTCGCTGGACGACGTGCTGGTGCGTTCAACCTGGAATCCGGC
>JAYTKJ010000873.1:0-7626 GCA_043730365.1 Acidobacteriota bacterium
GTTTGCCGCGCCCGCTACCGTCAGAGGCGTCATGGCATCCAACAAACAAATCCAGGCCAACCGCCTGAACGCACAAAAATCCGCCGGCCCGCAGTCGCCGGAAGGCAAGCAGCGCGTCGCGCAAAATCGCACCAAACACGGACTCGCCGGCGAGCACGTCGTTCTCCCCGGCGAAGACCAATCCTCCTTTGATGACCTCCTGGCCACTCTCAACAGCAACTGGGATCCGCACTCTGAAATCGAGGCCTTCCTCGTCGATACCATGGCGTTCAACCAATGGCGCCTCATCCGCATCGGCCGCATGGAACACGCGTCGCTCCTCCGCAAGCACCAATCTCAAGGCGAAGTCCGCCTGACCATGGAAGTGGAAGATCTCTCGCGCTACGAGGGCCGTTCCAGACGAGCCTACTACGGCGCTCTCAACATGCTCATGAAACTTCAAGCCGCCCGCCAAAAACAGCAGCAGCAGCAGCAGAATTCCGAGCCGCACGAGGAGGAGCCCGCCGAACAGAGCCCGCCGCAACCGCTTCTAGCAAAAGGAGTAAAGCCTCGCGCCCACTTCGTCACACCCGTTCGCGGTTCAAACCCGATTTCGCCCGGCGATCACTTTGACCGGCCCCCGCTCCCCGACGTTGCGTGATTATTCCTCGCCAATTCCGGGAGCGTGCACCGAGTCCGCGGCATTCACCCGGGGCAGCCACTTGGCCAACTGCGTCTTCACCGTCACATACTCGGGCTGGCCGGCGAGATTAGTCCACTCCATTGGATCGGCCTGATGGTCATAGAGTTCCTCCCCGCCGTCGACATAGCGGATGTAACGCCAGCGTTCGTTGCGCAGCGAGTGATTGCCTTGAAAGTAAGTAGTTAGTGACGGCTGGTCCCAATCGAGTGACGGGTTTCGCAGGAGGGGAAGGAGGCTGCGGCCTTCAAGGGCAGGCGTCGACGGCAGCCCGTATAACTCATTGAGAGTGGGATAGAGATCCACCAGGTTGACCGGCCGATGACACCGCGAGCCCGGCGTCGTGATCCCCGGCGCCACGACGAGGAACACGTTGCGCGTGGCTTCCTCCCACAAGGAGAACTTACGCCAATGTAACTTCTCGCCCAGGTGCCAGCCATGGTCGCTCCACAGCACGATTTGGGTATCGCCTGCGCGCGGACTGCGGTCAAAGCCGTCGATCAGCCGGCCCAGTTGGGCATCCATGAAGGCGATCGAGGCCAGGTAGCCCTGCACCGCGTCCTTCCACTTTTTGTGGCCGGTGATGTTGGCATGATCTCCGTCTGGCTTGGCAAACTTGATGCCGATCGGCGGCACGTCATCCAGGTCGTCTGGCTTCACTTGCGGCAGCACGATGTCGTTGAGCGGGAAAAGATCGAAGTACTTGCCCGGGACGTACCACGGAAGATGTGGACGGAAGAGGCCGCAGCCCAGGAACAGCGGCTTGGACTGAGCCTTGTTCAGCTCTGCAATCGCCCAGTCCACCACCTGCGCGTCGCCCATTTTTGAGTCGGGCACATTGACTGGACCCCAGTCCAGGTTGCCGGTCTTCGGAATTCCGTTGGCGGGCCGTTGAGGCGGCAGCGGATCGGGCGGCTTGTTCTGCACCTGATTGGGGAAATACTCATCCCAACTGGCCGCGTCGGGATAGGCGCCATGATAGATCTTCCCGCCGCCCACCACCCGATAGCCTTGGGCGCGAAAACGCTGCGGGATCGTAACGGCGTTCTTCAACACCGGCGATTGACGCCAGGGCTGGCCGTTATCATAGACGCCGGACGTAGACGGCCGAATGCCCGTCATCAACGCTGCGCGCGAGGGGTTGCACAGCGGCGCGCTGCAGTGGGTGTTGGTGAACAGCAGGCCGCGGGCCGCCAGCCTATCGAGATTCGGCGTCCGCGCTTGTGGATGGCCGCCGAGACAGCCCACCCAGTCATTCAAATCGTCCACGGCGATCATCAGGAGGTTGGGCCTGGCGACGGCGGCCGTGGCTGCAGCGCCCAGACCCAGGGCCCCAAAGCGCCGGCGCGTAAGCATAGATTATTACTCTACGCTAATGCGGACCGTCTTGCCGCGCACCGTGCCAACTGATAGCGTCATCTCCCGCTGGCCGCTGCGGACCGAGGCAGGCACGCGGATATTGACCTGATAGACGCCGGCGAAAGCCGGGGCCAAGCCGGCGAAGATGACTTCAGCTTGTACACCATCGATGAGGACGGAAGGCGCGCTGCGGGCGCGGGCCAGCGGGTTACTGGGGCCGCCGTTTCCATTCCCGGGGTTAGCGTCGACAGCGCCGAGCCCCGTCGCGTAAAAGTAGACTAACTCGCCGGGCCGCAGTGGCCTTTGCGGGGTGACCAACGTATTGTCGCCACTCCGCACGATCACGGCTTCCCCGCCCGCGCCTTCGAAGATGGCGGGCTGCAGGTCCATAACTGGCACGTCTACCTCCGGGCTGGCTTTGCCATCGCGCACGACGGACACGCGGGCCACCGGACCCTCGGTTTCCCACGGCGTCTGGAAGTTCACCTGTTCCAGCCCATTGATGTTGGCTACCGCGAACAAGGGTGCTTCGCGCGAGTTGACCATGACCTTGACACCATCTAACTCCAGTGGCAGAGGTAGGGTGCGCGCGGCCGTGATACCCGGCAGGCTGCGGACGCCACTTACAAAGAGTGCGGCGGCGGAACCCGGCGTCAGGCCGGCTTCAAAGCTGGCGGCATTAGTCACCGACCGCGCAGTGAAGTTCGGAGGCCCGATTGCTTCGATCCGAAAGATTTCGCCCCGCCCGTGGTGAGCGACATACAACTCGCCGGCTTCGTCTTCTCCGAAGGTGGAAATATTGAGGTCGCTATCGAGCAGCAACCGGTTCTCAAACCGCGTGCCCTGCTTGCGGATGCCCCAGATCCGGCCTGACGCGTAGTCACCATAGACATAGGTTCCTCGCAAGGATGGGAAGCTGGCGCCCCGATACACGTGCCCGCCGGTCACGGACACATCTCCCTGACCGCGTGTGTACTCGAGCACCGGCGCTGTCAGGCCGTTGCGATCGCAGTTCTGCGGCGGGTTGTAGCAAGAGGCGCCCTCCATAACGCGCCAACCGTAGTTCTCTCCGCCTTTGCTGAGGTTGGACTGCAGATTGATCTCCTCAGCCCGGTTCTGCCCAACGTCGCCGATCCACAACTCGCCGGTCTCGCGGTCGAACGAATAGCGCCACGGATTGCGCAGACCCAACGCCCAAATTTCCGGACGGCGGCGAGCGTCACCGGCGAACGGGTTCGAGGACGGTACGGCGTAGGGAGCCCGTCCGGACTCGGTGTCGATGCGCAGCATCTTGCCCAGCCAAGTCTCGAAGTTCTGAGCGTTGTTCTGGGGGTCGCCGCCACTGCCTCCGTCTCCAAAGCCGATATAGAGGAAACCGTCAGGCCCGAACGCCAAGTGGCCGCCGTTGTGGTTTTCAAATGGCTGAACCTGGGTGAGAATCACTTCCTCCGAATCGGGATCGGCCAGATCCGCGTTGGCGCTCAGGCGGTAGCGCGCTACCACGCTGGTGTTACAGGCTGGGTTGGTGTAGTTGACGTAGAAATAGCGCTTCTGCGAGTAACTTGGCGGGAAGGCGAGGCCAAGCAAACCACACTCGCCGTTGACGCGCGTCTTGCTCCGGATGTCGAGAAACGGTGTCGCGGCCAAGGCTCCGTTCCGGGAAAAGCGGATCAAGCCGTTCTGCTGAACGAAGAACAGACGGCCCGAGCCGTCGCGTGCGGACTGAATCGAGATCGGATTGGACAACCCGCTCGCGACCCGCACCAGCCGCACTTCCGGGTCTTGCGCGGCCGCGGCAACGCAAAGCAAAAGGGCGAGCGGGACCAACTTTCGCATATACTCATTGGACCATGAGGCGTTGTCTTTTTTCGCTCGTTATTGCTGGTTTGGCTTGGACTGCGGAACGCCCCGTTCCGCCTCCCGGAGTGGCTGTTCCCGCCGCCGATCGGGCGCAACTCGAGGCTAGCCTGGGACGGCTGAACGCCAGTATCGCCGAATTGAAAAAGAAGCACGGATCGCGATCGATGCTGGTGGCCGACGTGTTGATTTTCCACGAGGCAGTGCGCTACGCGCTCCAGTACAACGAGTTCCTGAAGACCGACGAAATCCCGCGTGCCAAGGACATGCTGCGGATGGGACAGGAGCGGGCCGACTATCTGCAGGAAGGGCGCGCCCCCTGGGCCGTGCAATCCGGACTCGTCGTGCGTGGATACTTCTCCAAGCTTGACGACAGCGTGCAGCCGTACGGGCTGGTAGTGCCGTCCAACTGGTCTCCGGGCTCGGCTCATCGCTGGCGCCTCGACACCTGGTTCCATGGCCGCAGCGAGACCCTCACCGAATTGAACTTCTTGCAGGACCGCATCACCAACGCCGGGCAATTCACACCGCCCGACACGATCGTGCTGCATCTCTACGGCCGCTATTGCAACGCCAACAAGTTTGCCGGTGAAGTCGATCTGTTTGAGGCGCTCGATTCGGTGCGCGCGCAGTACCGCATTGATCCCAATCGCATCGCGGTGCGCGGGTTTTCCATGGGCGGGGCGGCTGCCTGGCACATCGGCGCGCATCATCCCGGCTTGTGGGCTGCCGTCGCGCCGGGCGCGGGCTTCAGTGAGTCCGCCGAATTTCTGGACATCTTCAAAAGCGAACCCGTCAAACCTACGTGGTGGGAGCAGAAACTTTGGCGCCTCTACGACGCCACGGTGTACGCAGCCAACTTCGCCAATCTGCCGCTGGTTGCTTACTCAGGAGAGAAAGATCGCCAGATGCAAGCGGCGCTGGTTATGGAGCGGGAACTGGCCAAGGAAGGCATGCGGATGAAGCACATCATCGGGCCCGATACGCCGCACCGCTACCATGCTGAATCGAAGATCCTGATTGACGACGCGATGAACGCGATTGTCGCGCGCGGGCGCGATCCTTATCCGGAGCGGATCCAATTCGTGACCTACACGCTCGCCTACGATCGATTGAAATGGGTGCGTGTCGATGGGCTGCGCCAGCACTGGGAAGCCGGACGGATTGAAGCGGAGTTGCGGGCGCCGCGCGCCGTGCGGGTTACCACGTCCGGCCTCACCGCCTTCACGCTGGACTTCGGGCCGGGCGGCTGTCCGCTCGAACTCAACGGCAAAGTAACGGTCACCATCGATGGGCATCCGGTCACGGTAGCCGGGCCGCTGACCGATCGTTCGTGGACCGCATCCTTCGTTCAAGTCGCCGGCGGCAAACAAGTCGCTGGCGGCAAACCACTGGCCGGCGGCAAACAAGTCGCCGGCGGCAAATGGCGCGTCGCCACGGGCAAGGACGACGAGCCGCTCCAGAAGCGCCACGGACTGCAGGGACCGGTCGACGACGCCTTCATGAACCGCTTCATCATCGTCAAGCCCACCGGCAAGCCGCTCATTCCCTCCGGCGCGGCTTGGGTGGACGCGGAGATGAAGCGCGCCATCAAGGAGTGGCGGCGTCAATTTCGGGGCGAGGCGATCGTACGCAACGACAGCGAAGTCTCCGGTGAAGACACCCTCACGGCCAACTTGATCTTGTGGGGCGACCCCGGCAGCAACCAGGTGCTGGGCCGCTTGCTGGCAAAGCTGCCCCTCGCCTGGAATGCCGAAAAAGTGGGCATCGGGCGTCAGAGCTTTGCGGCAGCCGGACACATGCCCGTGCTAATCTACCCGAACCCGTTGAACCGGAAGAAATACATCGTGATCAACTCCGGTTTTACCTTTCGCGAGTACGATTACTTGAACAACGCCCGGCAGATTCCGAAGCTGCCGGACTTTGCGATCGTGGATCTGAGCACGCCGCCCGATGGCCGCTGGCCCGGCCGGATTGCGCACGCCGGATTTTTCAACGAGCGCTGGGAAGCGGCTGAGCCGGCCACCGCCTCTACCGCAGACGCGGCGAAAGCCCCTTGATCGAGATGGGCCCCTTGAAGCGGAACTGACCGCCGGCAAAGCTAGGGAAGCCCAGTTCAGCCGCTGGGATGCGAGCGGTGGCTGAGCCGATGGTGTGGGTAATCGCGTCGGCCGCTATCTCGATGCGCACGTCCTCAACTTCCTTGGGCACGGCCGCCTCGCCGATTTTCTTGTCCCGGACCCACCACATGAGTTTGTCGCTGCTCAACTCGAACCGGACAAATCCCGCGGGCATGATGTAGAGCCAACCGGGCCGCCCTCCGGCGAAGCTGAGGATGCCGCCTTTGCGGCGGATTTGGAAGGCAATCGTACCCAAGGAACCGGGTATCGTTGCCTGCTTGCCGCCGTCGAGCTTCATCCAGCCATCATCGCCGTCCTTCCACTCCTTGCCGAACACCGAAAGAGCGGTAGGCCCGGCCGGGGTTCCGCCCGGTTGCTTCGCCGGCTCGGCAGTCTGGCCTGCACGGGACGCGGGCGCGAAGTTGACTGGCACGGTCTGGCCCACCTTGATCGATGCCGATTGCGTTTGCTCGGCGCCGCCGCCCGGGGCAATCGCCTTGAACGTGTAGTCGCCCACCGGTAGTTCGAGCCGCCCCGGCGCGGCGGCCTTCGGTGGTGTTCCAGCCGAAGAGTACGAGACACTAAGGTTCGAGCCTGACACCGAAAGCTGCACGTATCCGACCGCGACGGCGACCTCCCGCCAAGCCAGCGCCGTCTCGCTTCCAACCTTGAAATCCACCTCGCGATCGGTAGTCTGGTGATGCTCAGCCTTAACGCTCACACGGTGACGCCCGGGCTCCACATTGGCGACGAAGGGCTCGCCCGGCTTGATTTCTCCCAAAGCTTTGCCGTCGATTGAAACCTGAGCGCGCGTGTTGCTACCCACGATCCGCACCGACGCCATCGCCGCCTTGAGTTCGAACTGCTCTCGGGCGCCGCGGCCTTTGGCGAGCGTCACGGTGCGCTCTGGCAACTCGAGGAAGCCCGGCTTGGATACTCGTACTTTGTAGATCCCTGGCGGCAGTTGCTCGAGGCGCTGCCCTTTCTGAACCACCCCGGATTGTTTGCCGTTGATCTGGACGGTGGCGCCCTCTTCGTTACTGAGCACGGTAAGATCGACGCGGCCCGGATCGGCCACGAAAATCGCCACGGTCGGCGCGACGGCACTGGTCAAGTCGTAGGTTCGAATCTCGGCGCCGTCGGAGACTCGCATCGGCTGCGGCTGCTCGGTCAGGCCAGTGAGGTCAAGACCGGTGGGCGGAACGTCCACCAAATCCTGTGTGCCGAGCACGCCCTTGCGCGCTCCAAACAGCTTAGCGCTCCTACCCAAGACGGCCACCGCGGTCAGGAACATACCTTGCCCGGCAGCGCTCTTGACAGTGGGCGCGACTCCGGGGGCGATGTTGAATTCCACGACGCCGCGGCCTTGCCCCTGAAAGAACTCGAGCCGGTGGTCGCCAGGTTCGATGGGCAGCCGCCCTCCGGCAGTCACTGGCTTGCCGTCGAGCGTGGCCCGTGCGCCGCTGAGCGCCAGCATCAACGCCGGCGGTTCCACTTCGGCTTGGATCGGCGCCAGAGCCGCCATGCCTTTGGACACCTTGAACGGGAGGCGCTGCGGCTTGATGCCCTCGCCGTAGACTTCCAGTTGGTAGTCGCCTTCTGCGAGTTCCA
>JAYTKJ010000874.1:0-5974 GCA_043730365.1 Acidobacteriota bacterium
TGCTAATCGTCGGGCTGTCCTTAATCGTGACCACACCGATCGTGGCTGCCGTGGCTGCCGCGGCAACAACGACCCCCGCTACTACCGCCGTACTGATGCCTGCCGCCGCACCCACCCCCGCAGCCGCCGCCCCGGCAGCCGCACCTCCAGCCGCCGCGCCACCGGCCGCTGCCCCGCCAGCCGCAGCCGCTCCAGCCGCCGCTGCCACAGGCAGCGCGCATTTCTTCGAAATCATCTTCATCCCGCTCACCTGAACCACCTGTCCGGCGCCATTGTAGGCGGGTTCGGTGGGTATCACGCCCGGCAATTGGGCGCCGGTGACTTCCACTTTGTGGCCAGCCTGTTGGACCAGCCCTGCTCCCCGCAACTCCACCGTCACGTTGCTGGTTTCATCGGCAAGGAAAAAGCGGCCATCCTTGCTGACCACGCAGCCAGTCAGTTTGGACGGCGGCATGGCTCCGGCCTGCGGCTCAAATTCCAGGGCGTGACCCGCGGCCAGTGCAGCCACCAGCACGCCGCCGGCGTTGGTTACTTGTAGATTGCCACTCAGAGCTGAGACGTGAACGCGACTGGCGCCGATCATGCTCACTTGAACCACCGAGCCGGAATCGGCCGGAATGATGTGCAGGGTTCTCGCTTCAAGACCAAACTTGCCATTCTTGCCCGTGCGGAACTGGCTTTGGCCTTGCTCGAGAATCAAGCGATCCGTAAATACCTTGCCGCGCGAGTTCACGCCGAGCTGCAACTGTGCGCCACTGGTCAGATCCAGTTGCCCGGTGGAGCGCTGGGTTTCCACCGTCACCCCATCAAAAAGGGTTCCGTTTCCTGAGATGGCTGCATTGTCGATGCGAAAATTGCCCTTCGCCGAGGCAATGCCAATAGCGGACGGCGCCGCCAACCCGAGGGAAAGCTGCATCGCCATGAGGATGGCGAAGAACGATTTCAACTGCATATCTTTTGTAAACTCCTTGTTGCCGATTCGAATCTGCGCGTGGACCTGCGCGCAGAATAGTTTCACGTAGTAATAGTGCGTCTGAGACATGCGTTGTCTCACATAACTTCATCGGTGCGAGCGCCTGCGAAAACAAGACGGAGATTGCGTGAGATTTTTCCGGGGTGAACTACACCATAGATATATGAAGGGAAACAAATTCGTCTTGGTTGGCGCAGCGGTTTGTCTGACACTTGCCACCGCGATCTCGCTCCGCAACTCACTGACCGATCACTACTGGCAGCGGAATGACATGGACGCGGTGCTCCGGCTGACGCCGGGCCACGCGGCGGCACGCACGTTACGAGCGGCGCCGGGCGACTTGGAGCAAGCCGTCGAGGACGCGCCCACCCGGTTCGTCGCGTTCATTGATCAGGCGCTGCAGGCTGAGATGCGGGGAGACCTGCCCAAGGCGCGCCAATTGCTGCAAGCGGCCCTGCGCCGGGATGCCACTTTTGGACCGCGTTGGGCGATGATTAACTTCCTGGTGCGACACGGCCACCCCGCCGAAGTGCTGCGCGCGGCCGCCCCCGCCGCCGCCATTTACGAAGGCGATCTGACGGCGCTCTTCGACTTGTGCCTGCGGAACGGCGCCAATCCCGAACAGGTCTACCGCTCCATTGTGCCGCCACGAGCCAAAGCGCAACGAGAATATCTGGAGTTACTCATGCGCCGGGGAGACCAGACCGCCGGGCTCCCTGCCGCGCTCCGTTTGGCCGATCTGGCGCACCCGCGCGACCGCGACCTATTGTTCAACTACTGCGAGCAGCTACTGGCAGCCGGTGCTGGCTCGAAGGTGGCCCAACTCTGGCGGAACTTGCCTCGCTTTGGGTTGGCCGGAGGCCGTTGTCTGGACTGGAAGCGACAGGCAGCCGATGGGGTCGAGTTCATCGAACTAGGCGACACCGTCGTGCGGCTTGAATTGAGCGGCAGGCAGCCGGATTCCGCCACGATTCTCCGCCGTCCACTGGTGGTGGAGGCAGGGCGCAGCTACCACTTTCGAGCGCTCGTGGCTGGCGACGAAACCACTCGAGCCGCCGTCGAGTGGCGTTGGAACGGCGTCGTCGTCGGAACCGGCGACCGTAACGACATAGAGGTGCCGGGGACCCGCCCGATTTGCGAACTTGAGCTGGCGATTCATCGCCGTCCGGGCCAGCGCTCGGCCGAAGGCCTGGTCGAGATCACCAACATCCGTCTTGAGCCGAAAGCGGCCGCTCTAGCCAGGGGCCGCTTCGCAGAATCCACAGGCAGCGGGGCAGTCGCGCGGCCCGCCAGTTTCCGGGAGCCGCCCTCCTTGACCAACACCATCATGAGGTGAACATCCCCACGGGTGCTTAATTAACCGTTTTGGGGTTCAACTTTGCCCTTCTGAGGCGCGCGCGTAAGCAAGCACTCTCTACCCCAAAACGGTGAAGCACCCCCGCGCCACTTTACGCAAACATTTATGGTCCGAAATGTTAGGATGTGAGAGGCTCAGCACAAACCTGCGATCTCCAGCCGGATCAGCGGAACGATGTTGGCCGTTGACTAGGAGGAGTCTATGAACCTCAGATTAGCGTTCGCCATTGCTTTCGGAGCCACGGGTTGTTGTCTGCATGCCTCGCCTATTTTGAACGGCGCTAATCCCTTGGTTGACCCGTCCCTGTTCCGAGTCACAACCTTTGCCTCGGGTCTCGATTACCCCACTTCCATGGCCCGCCTGCCGGACGGGTCAATCATCATAGGGACGTCGAATCCGAATGGGCAAGGCAATGCAGGCTATCTGAATTTCTACACTGGACTGGGACAGATCTTGCGCCTCACTGACACCGACGCGAATGGCATCGCCGACGGTCCAGGGTCTGTTGTAGCTAGCGGGCTGCCGGGAGCCGTCACCTCCGTTCGAATTTTCGGAGATATTGTCGCCGTTGCCACCGTCGGTAACGGATCCAATATTCATTCGCAGGCAGCCACCATTACTTTTTTCCGGCAAGGGGCGCTGCCAACCGGCGCGTATACGAATCTGGGCCAGATTCAGTTCGCCTACAGCTTGGGTGAATTACCGACCGTCGCGCTAACCACGCGCCCGACGCCCGGCCAGCCCGGCAAGTTCGATTTGTTTTTCACTTTGCCCGGCACCGACCATCTCGGTGGAAACTCCGGCACCGTCACTGCTACGGGCCTGATCAACGGCTCACTGACGCCGGGCTCAGCCTGGCGGACCACCGTGACGCCGGCCTCGGGCTCTTTCGCTGTTTCCGCTCTAAGCCAGGTTGCCTCGGGCATTCGTACGTCAGCCGGGATCGCATTTACATCCGACGGGTCGCTTCTGATCACCGACAACGGGTACGACGTGGTCAGTGCCGATGAACTGCATCGCCTTGGCGCAGGATCTCTCGGCTCCTCCACCTTTCTCGGCTATCCTGACCACTACCCGGACTACAACACCGGCGCTCTAGTGGGTGGCGCGGGGCAACAGGCTTTCGCTGCTTTCGTTCCGCTAAGCGGTCTGCCCTCTGTAGGCGCCGCTGATGTAACACAGGCACCCTCGAATTTTCCGCAGGCCCTCCGCCAAGGCTATTTCGTCGGCTTCCACGGATTGTGGGACGAGGTCGGCACGGCCAACATTTCCAATCCGGTTTACTTCGTCGACCCGATCACCGGCGTGTACACCTCATTCATCACTGCGGGTCAGAGCGGGATTAGTAAGCCGGACGGCCTGCTGGCCACCAACGAGGGGCTCTACGTGGCCGACATGTTCCAGGAATTCGGTTTCGGCGCCGATACGGGCGCAGTCTATCTGGTGTCGTTGAAACAGACCTCGGACGTGCCCGAGCCCGGCGGAATGTGGATGGCGGCGTTGGGATTGGCTGCCATCCGGATCAGTTTTTCTTCGCGCAGAAAGGCCTGATCTACACCGGCAGCTTGGTAGTGTGGCGACCCACCAGCTTCCAGGCGTTGCCATCCTTGACCCACATCATCATGAAGTGAAGCGGAATCGGCGCGGCGCCGGTGTGCGCCGTCATCTTGCCGTCCACCATCGCGCTCTTGCCGTAGACGTGTACGTTCCAGCCCTCGGTCAGGACAAAATTGGGCTTGCTCTTAACCAGCGCGGCGATGCATTCAGCCTTGTTCTCCACCTTGGCGCTGGAGTGGCTGTACATCAGATCGTCCCCGATCAGCTTCTTGAGCGTGGCTTCGTCGCCAGAGTGCGCGGCGGCGTTGAATTGGTTGACCGCGGCCCGCACGGCTGCCTCTTCGCCCGAGTTCTTGTCGGCGGCCAGGGCCATGGCGCCTGCGGCTATCAGTGAAAGGAAAATGGTTCGTGTCATCGCCGAGTAGTGTATCGCAATTAGCGACCCGATGGCAGGCCGTTCTCCGCAACGCGAAAGTGGTATCCTCCAAAGCGCAATGCCGATTTCCCGCCGCAAGTTTGTCACGGCCGGTACGCTCGCCACCACCGCCGCCACCACTTCCGGAAAGGCTGCTGAGCGAAGGCGCCCCAACATTCTTTTCCTGATGCCCGATCAGCACCGCTATCATGCGGAGGGCTGCCTGGGCAATACCGACGTCAAGACGCCGCACCTTGATCGGCTCGCGTCGGAAGGAGTCATTCTCGATCACGTCTTTGCCAACACGCCCGTCTGTTGCCCGGCGCGCTCGATCCTGCTCACCGGGCAATACTGCCATCGCAACGGCATGGTCGCCAACGATCTTCGCCTGCGCGAGGGCTCGGTGAGTTTCCCGCAAAACGTTGCGCGACGCCGGCTAGCGCACAGGCTTCGTCGGTAAGTGGCATCTGGACGGGGGACCTCGGGAGCCGGGCTTCGTTCCTCCAGGACCCCGCCGCCAGGGCTTTGAGTTTTGGGCGGCCCACCAATGCAGCCATCGGCACTTCGATAACCACTACTTTCGCGATACGGACCAACCGATCAAGTTGGGTAAGTTTGAAGCCGAAGGCTGGGCAGACCTGGCTGTCGAATTTCTCGACAAGACTAAGTCCGATCCGCGGCCTTTTTATCTCACCGTTCAATGGGGACCGCCCCACGATCCCTATAAGGCTCCTGAACGTTACTCGCAAGCTTACCCGCCTGAACACCTCGCGATGCGCGCCAACTACACGCCTGGCCCATAGCGTTCCCGCGCCCAAGGACATTGCCGAGTATTACGGTATGGTGACGGCGCTCGACGACCAAGTGGGCCGTTTGATGGCCAAGCTGGATGAACTCGGCCTCCGCGAAAACACGATCGTGCTCTATTCCAGTGACCACGGCGACATGCTGGGGTCGCAAGGCGAACGCCTGAAGCGGAAGCCGTGGGAAGAGTCGATTCGCGTGCCGGGTTTCTTGCGTTGGCCGGGCAAAGTGCGGCCCAATACCCGCAGCGGCGTCTTCTTCACGCACGTGGACTTTGCCCCCACCTTGCTCGGGATGGCGGGCGTGCCGGTGCCCAAGGCAATGCAAGGCCGAGACCTCTCCGGGCCAATCGTGCAGCGTAAGGGCCGTGGACCAGACTCAGCCTTCTTCCAGATCTTTGGCCCCTTTGCCGGCGACGGCGCCCACGGCGGATGGCGGGGTGTCCGGACCGCCACGCACATGTACGCCCGCTATGTGGACCGGCCCTGGGTGCTCTACGATCTGCAAAAGGACCCCTTCCAGCAAACGAATCTGGTGGGCAAGCCGGAAGCGGCCGCCATGCAAGCCCGGCTTGAACAGCGCCTGGCCCAATGGATGAAGGAGACGGGCGATGCGTGGTCCCACAACTGGACGCAGCCGCTCGAACACGGCGGCCGATTGTACAAGCACCAGACCTTCTACACGGTAGCCGAGTATCTTGCCTGGGCCAAACAGCATCCGGAACTCGTGCCCAACGGGTGACGACATCGCGTTGGAATGTCGCCAAACTGAGATGGAATGAGAGGGCTGGCCGGTCCTCGCGGGATGCTGTATGCTCCCAATAGAAGACGCACTCGAGGTGCAAAGGAGAAACCGGCCATGACGAAGA
>JAYTKJ010000875.1:0-4280 GCA_043730365.1 Acidobacteriota bacterium
TTCTTTGGCGTGTCACTAGGATTTGTCGTCTGAGCCAATCGCTGCTTGTAGAATCAACAGGTTCTGACGACTTTGTAGTGCAAAGTGTAGAAGATGAGCTTGAGGCGTTGGGTCGCCGTCTGAATCTTGACCAACTCTTTTTCGGTGGCGGCCAGCAGTTCTTTCCGTTTGCGCGCCCGTTCGTCGGCCAACAGCGGATTGCGGCAAGCGATCAACCGCTCGCCAGGGAAGTCCTCGTGGGTGATCTCGGCCAAGTCTCGTTGATCGAACAGCGACATCTGCAAGACGCTGGCTCGGGCCAGCGTTTGAATCTGCGGGGCCCGTAGGGCGGTGATCCAATCGATACCCGGTTGAGTTTGCAGATCTTCCCGCAAGCGGGCGCTGGTCAGCGTGCCGCGGTCACCCACCAGGATCACTCGCTCCAGGCCGAATCGTTGGCGGAGCTTGTCGATCTGGCCCTTGACCGTGCTGGGATCGGCGGTGTTGCCGGCAAACACTTCCGCGGCCACCGGACAGCCTTCGGCATCGGTGAGTAAGCCATAGACGATTTGGGGATTGCCGGAGCGCTCGTCGCGCGAGTGGCCGAACTTGGCCAGGGGGCAATGCCGTCCCTCGAAGTAAGTGGAAGTCAGATCGTAGAGCACGAGCGAGCCGTGGGCGAGCCGCTGGCCGGCGAACTGAGACTCGATGGCGGATTGCCGCGCGAGAGCCAATCCATGGCCTCATACAAGTCGTCTTCGTTGGCGCGGGTGAGGTCGAGTAACTCACCCAAACTGCTGGAGGCGGTCTCGAGGTCCAGGCCGCGAGCGAGCGCCAGTTTGGAACTGGGTTGGAGGAGGCGGGCCACGATCATGGCGCAAACCAAATCTCGTTGGCGCGAAGCGGTGCGCGAGATAAGTTGTTCGAGGCCGAGCGAGCGGAGCGTGGCGAGCACGGCGACCACATGGCCATGAGGAAGCGAGCGGGTGATGGTGAGGGCGTCGCTGGGAGCCACCAGGGTCTCGCCCTCGAGGAGGCGGCGGAGGGAGTCGACTTGGGGCTGGGGCCAATCGGAGAGATTGGCGAGCGTGCGCTTGCGGGAGCCGTCGCGGAAGGGCTGGCGGAGCAAGACGGCGGGCGGGGAGCCGCGATTGGGGACGCTCTCGACGTACATGGGAATACAATACAACAAACCAAGTCAATCAAGCACAAAATGCATATTTACATGGGTATATAGAAAGAAAGCGACAAACCGCTAATCCGTTGCGCTTGCGGGGAGATAAGCGCTCAGATGCGCTCAAAGAAGGGGGAACTTCGGGCTATACAGTGCCAACATCCGATATGGCGAAAGCTCCTTTGACAACCGTTGTCAGATATGACAACAATTGAAGTATGGATAGCCGGAGTGGGCTCGAATGACGCCTAGAACACGGCCCGTTTCTTGGATCAAAGCCGCACTCAAAGCGTTTTGAAGAATTCCCGGTGCAAGCGCAGTCGGTCTGCCTGGCAGCGTTGACGATCGCGGCCGAAGGCGGCAAGGTTGACATTGCCAAGCCTATGCAGGGACTTGGCTCGGGCGTATTTGAGATTGCGCTGCCGCTTCGAGGTGATGCATACCGAGTTGTCTATGTGGTGCAACTCGCCACCGAAATCTGGGTTGTCCATGTATTTCAGAAGAATTCGACCCAGGCGGTCAAGACGCCGAAACGGGAGATCGATCTGATCCAAAGCCGTCTGGGGAAGCTGAAGGAGATGTTGCGATGAAAAGGGAAGGTGTGGACCTCGTGCGCGGAAGTGGCAATGTCTTCCGCGATCTCGGGCGTGAGAACGCGGATGTGGACCAGTTTAAGGCGATGCTCGCCGCTGAGATCATCAAGGCCCTCGATAGGGAGGGGCTTAGCGTGCGTGCCGCACATGGCCGTACCGGAATCGCCGCGGCCGACTTTTCCCGCATTCGAAATGCGGATCTCAGCCGGTTCACTGTAGATCGGCTCATACTGATCATCAACCGGCTCGGATCGCGCGTCGAGGTAAAGATCAAGCTGCGGCCCGGCGTCATCGCCGCGTAATTGCGGCGGGGGTCAATGCCGAGCCGCTCTGCCTTCCGATTCGCGCTCCACGACCGGGGCTTTTCTCGAATCCATGATCTTGCATGAAGCTTTTCCTTTTCGATAGTTGTGCCGCGTTCGGGCATGTACTCCTTTCCACAATTCGGTGTCGGCGGTTCGATATCGGAAACAAGGGATTCGTAGTCAAGGCGGTGGGCCCGTCATTTCCACGGCCGTTTTCGTCCGGTTAGGCAGGGCGCGCCTCCGGATAAAAGCTGCGGAACAATTTGTGCTTGGCTTGTTGCATGCGGCGCACCGATTCGGTATCGCTGAGCCGCAGCGCTTCGGCCGCCAACGCGCCATCGTCTGACCGGGTCGGAGGTGCTGAGCGGGGTTGGGCAGTTTTTGAAAAACAAGGGCGTGGCATACCGTTTGTAGACTCGCTTCTCCTTACCCTTGGCATCGGTGATGATTTCGGCTTGACCGCAAGGCCGGTGAAAGTTCAAGTAGGGATTGAGGTGTTCGCGGTAGAAATCATGGATGGGTGCGGCGGGCTGTGCCTCAATATGAAAATAGCCCATCTCCTTCCGGATCACTGCTCCGTTCTTGGCTTCCACCAACCCTTGTCATTGGAACGCCGGGGACGCGACTTAGTCTGTTCGATTAGCAATTTCTTCAACAGATTAGCCACGACATGATTGATGAACTCGCCGCCGTTGTCGGAATGGAAGTTCAACAACACGAAGGGGAATTGGGCCAGTCTTACATCAGCGAGGCTTGGCTAATGCCGGTTTTACTGGCGATTCACGTAACTCCCACCACCTGCCATTGGGTTACTTCATCAACGGCGTTGATGTGATACACACCCTTGACTCCGTCTTGATCGCCCTGGTGCACCGTGTCGATCCGCACAAAGCCCGGCCGGCCTTCCGGCGTCGGCTTGCGCCGTTCCCCAATGGAGACCGGCGTCGGGCGCGTGGCGGTGTAGTCGATGCGTTGCCGCCGATGGCCCACGCTGTTGCGCAAATTGTACAGGTGCCCGCTCGAGACCGCCGCCAGCCGTTTGCACTGCTGATTCCCGAATATTTCGTACTCTCGTTTCAAGATGGCGCAGGTGGCCGGCCCGCTCAACCGCCCGTGAACCTGATCCACTTCGACCAGAGTCGCCACATCCGCCGTCGTGTAACATCGCCGAAACCGGTGTCGCCGATACACCGGCGGCTTGACTGTTTTCGTCCTCACGAACTGGCCGATCAGTCGCGTCACTTGGGCCCGGCTCAGTCCCGTCATTTTGGTGACGTAGCGCCGCACCAAGCCCTTGGTTGCACGACCCAGCTGGGAGTACTGTTGCTGCCTCAATGTCCGGTCCACCCAGGCGTAAATATCCGCTCGGCCCTCGGCATGGAAGTGCACCTCCTGGCTGCTTTCCAGAAAAGCCTGTATCTGCTCCAGGCTCGGATTCTCGATCTCTTGCATTCGAATGAGCAATCCCCAGCTTGGCCCATCCGGCTCCCTTCAGGCTCATCTTGTATTGGACAAGACTGTCGCAGGGAAGCGGAGGTACCTTGTAGTATCATTCCCGGCGAATAAGGAGAACCGTTCCATGAAGCATCTACGATCGATCTTGCTGGTCGTTACGATCCTGTCTCCGCCATCACTGGCGCAGGAGTCCCGGGGGTCCCTGAGCGGCACCGTGACCGATGCGACCGGCGCCGTGGTCACGGGCGCCCCGCTCGGACTGGCCAATGTCGAGACCGGTGTCGTAATCTCGGCCACGACGAACGAGGCGGGGCAGTACCGCCTTTTGCTGCTGAATCCGGGTAACTACACGCTCACCGTGGAGGTGGCCGGTTTCCGCAAGTATGAGCGCCGCGGCATCGTCCTTCAAGTGGCGCAGTCGGCCAGCGGGGACTTGAGCCTGCAAGTAGGCTCGCAGACCGAGACCGTCAGCGTGACCGGTACCCCGCCCCTGCCGGAGACCGACAAAGCCGACCGTGGCGTGGTGGTGGACCGCACTCGCATTTCCGAACTTCCGCTAAACAACCCAGCGCCGATCATGCTGTCGTCGCTCTCACCAGGCGTGCTGCACTCGGGCTCTTCGCAGCACCTTGTGCCGTACGCTAACTCCGGCCTCGGCGCATGGAGCATCAACGGCTCCACGTCGCGCAATGTGGAGTTCCTGACGGACGGCGCGCCGAACAACAACAATATCCACCTAATCTAAAACTCGTACCGCAGCAGTAACTGCATTTG
>JAYTKJ010000876.1:0-1545 GCA_043730365.1 Acidobacteriota bacterium
AATCGTCGTGTTGCGGTCAATCAGCTTGGTGAAGACGCCGCCCAGCGTCTCGATGCCGAGCGACAACGGCGTCACGTCCAGCAGCAGCACATCCTTGACTTCGCCGCCCAGCACGCCGCCCTGCACTGCCGCGCCCACCGCTACCACTTCGTCCGGGTTCACGCTCTTGTTGGGATCCTTGCCAAACATCGTGCGGACCAGTTCGGACACTTTCGGGATACGGGTGGAGCCGCCCACCATCACCACTTCGTCGATCTGCTGCGGTGTCAGGCCGGCGTCGGCCATGGCCTGTTTGCACGGCCCCAGCGTCCGCTGGAGGATGTCGTCGATCATCTGTTCAAACCGCGCGCGAGTGATCTTCAGCACCAGGTGCTTGGGACCGCTGGCATCGGCGGTAATGAACGGCAGATTGATCTCGGTCTCAAGCAGCGTGGAGAGCTCAATCTTGGCCTTCTCGGCCGATTCCTTCAGCCGCTGCAGCGCCATCTGATCCTTCGATAGATCGATGCCCTGTTCCTTCTTGAACTCGCCGATGATCCACTCAATCATGCGTTGGTCAATGTTGTCGCCGCCCAGATGCGTGTCGCCATTGGTGGACTTCACCTCCACCACGCCGTCGCCCACTTCGAGGATCGAGACGTCGAACGTGCCGCCGCCAAAGTCATAGACCGCGATGGTCTGATCCTTCTTCTTGTCGAGGCCGTAGGCGAGCGCGGCCGCCGTCGGCTCATTGATGATGCGCATCACCTCCAAGCCCGCAATCTTGCCGGCGTCCTTGGTGGCCTGCCGCTGCGCGTCGTTGAAGTAGGCCGGCACCGTGATCACCGCTTTGGTGACCTTCTCGCCCAAATAGGACTCGGCCGCTTCCTTGAGCTTGCCCAGCACCATGGCGGAAATCTCCGGCGGAGTCACTTTCTTGCCCTGCGCGTCCACGCGGGCGTCGCCGTTCTCACCAGCGACGATCTTGTACGGTACAAACCGCGTCTCTTCGGCTACTTCGTCAAAGCGCCGGCCCATGAAGCGCTTGATCGAATAGATGGTATTCTCGGGGTTGGTAACGGCCTGCCGCTTGGCTACCTGACCCACCAGGCGTTCGCCGCCTTTAGCAAAGCCGACAACCGACGGTGTCGTGCGCCCGCCTTCCTGGTTCGGAATGACGACAGGCTGGCCGCCTTCCATCACGGCGACGACGGAGTTGGTCGTGCCCAGGTCAATGCCAATTATTTTGCTCATAACGGTGCTTGAAAGCCTCCAAATGCTCTGGCCGCGCCGGGCGTTTTGCCGGTCGCTTAGCTCAACTTCAGTATCCATGTTGAGTGTGTTGTTGTCAAGTTTATTTGCGTGCTCTCTGTGGGCCGATCAGCCGGTCATCATCGCAGCCGCCTCCGATCTGGCTCCTCTTGAAAGGCAAATGCGGGCTTTAGTGCCCGGGCAGGACTTGAAATTCGTGTTTGGTTCGTCCGGTCAACTGGCGGCCCAGATTCGAGCCGGCGCGCCTTTTGACGTGTTCCTGTCAGCCGATCTGAGTCTGGTTCGACAGCTTGA
>JAYTKJ010000877.1:0-3223 GCA_043730365.1 Acidobacteriota bacterium
GGCGCGACCGGATGCGGGAAATCTTCCGCCGGTTCCAGCCGGACGTGATCTTTCATGCCGCCGCGCACAAGCATGTGCCGATGATGGAAGGCCAGCCGGAGGAGGCGATTCGCAACAATATCTTCGGCACCGCGCAACTCGCCGACCTGGCCGTCGAGCACGACGTCGAGCATTTTGTCCTCGTCTCGACCGACAAGGCGGTCAATCCCACCAATGTGATGGGCGCGACCAAGCGCGTGGCCGAGCTTTACCTCCAGGCGCTCGCCGCCGGCGGGTCCGCCACGACGTTCATGGCGGTGCGCTTTGGCAATGTCCTCGGCTCCTCCGGCAGCGTCGTGCCGACCTTTACGCGGCAGATCGCCGAAGGCGGACCGGTCACCATCACGCACCCGGAGATCACGCGTTACTTCATGACAATTCCCGAGGCGGTCACGCTGGTCCTGCAAAGCTCCGCGTTTGGAAATGGCGGAGATATCTATGTGCTCGATATGGGTGAGCCGGTGAAAATCGTGGACCTGGCGACGCAGATGATCGCGCTGAGCGGATTCACGCCGCACCAGGACATCGAGATCGTTTTCACCGGTCTCCGGCCGGGTGAAAAACTCTACGAGGAGCTGAGCCACGGCAATGAAAGCGTAACTGCCACCGAGCACCCAAAGATCGCGCGCCTCCTCGCGCCCCCCATGCCGCAGAGCGATATCAAATCGTTTCTCACGGACCTGGCTGACGCGCTCGACGATGGTGTTTACGATCCGGCCACCTTGAAGGAATTGCTGGCCACGATGGTCCCCGAGTACACCCCGTTTCACCCCTCCGACCCGCCGCCTCCCGCCGTCTCGCCGTCAGGATCCTCGCGGGCGGAGTTCGAACACCGCGCCGCGGTCGTCACCCACTAGGAGCGCTGCCCCGTGGCATCGGCTCTGCTTAGACGTTATGAAAACCACTGACCGCATGTATCTCTACGGCGCAGGCGGCCATTCCAAGGTCGTCCACGAAATCCTAACCAGCGCCGGCGTGCGTGTAGCCGGCGTGTTCGATGACAACCCGGCTGATGCCAAGTTGCGGATCATGGAAGTGCGCGACGGCCTTCGTTTGCTCGGCGAAGGATTTCCCAAGCTGGATGCGCCGTTGATCATCACCGTCGGGCACAATGGCAGGCGCGCGGAGTTGGCCGCGGCCCTTGGCGCGACTTACGGCCAGGCCATTCACGGCAGCGCTCTCATCGCTTCCACCGTGTCGATTGGCGAAGGCACGGTGGTGTTGCATGGTGCGATCGTGCAGACGGACACGCGCATCGGCCGGCACGTCCTGGTCAACACTGCGGCCAGTATCGACCATGACAATGTGATCGGTGACTTCGTGCATGTCTCGCCGCACGCGACCCTCTGCGGCCACGTGGAAGTAGGAGAAGGAACGCACGTTGGCGCGGGGGCTGTAGTCATTCAGTGTATCAAGATCGGGCGATGGTGTACCATCGGCGCCGGGGCGGTAGTGCTGCGCGACGTGCCAGACTACGCCACGGCAGTCGGAAACCCCGCGAGAATTATCAAGGTAAACGCGCCGCATGACCGGGCAGTTCCTTCAGCCGGAAGATAGGCATGGAAGAAATCTATGACATCGCGTTTGTCGGCTCGGGAGTTTCCACCGCCTATACACTCAGGCATTATCTTGCCCTTTTGGCCGGGCACCCGCCGGGAAAGGCCGTCCGAATCATTGTATTCGATAAATCAGGTGAGTTCTGGACCGGAGTTCCATACGGCCGTGTCTCGGGCCGCGCCTCCCTGCTGATCTCGTCGTTGAAGGAGTTCATCCCCCAAGAGGCAGAACGCGCGGACTTCAAGCTCTGGCTGACCCAAAACCGGTCGAGGCTGCTGGATAAGTCCGCCGAGCCGGACGGGCAGCTTTCCGCCCGCTGGCTGCTCGAGCACGAAGGTGAGATGTCCGCCGGTAATTGGGACGATCTTTTCCTGCCGCGCTATCTGTTTGGCTCTTACTTACGGGAACGGCTGACTGCCTTGTTACATGACGCGGTGGCCAGTCGCCTTGTCGAGTTCAAGCTATCAAACTTTGGCATCACGGATATCGAGCGTACGGGGGAACTTCAGCGGCTTGTTCCGGCCTCCGGAGAAGCGCCCGGCATCCTCGCAAGAAAAGTCGTCCTGGCTATCGGCAGCCCTCCTTACAGCGGTGTCGCTCAATTTTCCTCCGACGCTACATGTAACGATGCTTGCTTCATCGACAACATGTATGAGCCGTCGCTGGACGCAAACGTTCAGCGCATCTGCGAATGTCTGGCGCAATCTGGCGGCGACCAGGTCCTGATCATCGGCTCGAATGCGAGCGCGCTGGAAACCCTTTACAACCTGGCTAACTCAAGGAAGGCCATGAGTTTGATCGGCAAGATCATCATGCTTTCCCCGGACGCAGCCTTTCCCCATCTGATCAATCCGCAGGTTACGCCATCCAACTACCGCCTGGCGCATCTGGATGCTCTGGCGGAGGCGGGTTCTGTTACTTCGCGAGACATTCTGGCCGCGGTGGAAAAAGATGTTTCCGGCGCGGCAGCAGAGGGAATTAACATCGCTGACCTTTATTGCGACATATCGCGCAGAGTTTTGAGTGCCCTGGGTCGATTGGACCGGGATGAGCAGGAAAAATTTGTCGCGGCCGATGGAGTGGAGATAGGAAAATTGCAGCGGCGCGCCGGCTCGGAATACCTCGGTGTGGCCCAATCTCTGATCGCTGAGGGAAAGCTCGAAATGCACAAGGGAAGGTTCGTGAAGTATCTTACCCACGATCAAGGTGGGCCGGGATGCGTGTATCTGGAGGGCCGAACCGGCGGCACAAAAATTCTCTCCGCCCCGATCTCGGCTGCCATCAGTTGCGCCGGATTTCAGGACGTTACGAAGACTTCATCCGTCCTGATGCAAAATCTCATCCGGAGCGGGCTCTGCGCACCGAACGCTTCCAAACGCGGGTTTGCCATCAATGCGCAGTATGAAGCCAGCCCGCGATGTTACGTGATGGGACCGCTGGTGGCAGGGAACATCCTGGGAACCTTCAGGGTTTGGCACGCCGAAAGTTGCACGCGGATTCTTACCATGTCGAAGCAGTTGGCAGAGATACTGGCTCGGGATCGAGACTAACTTCCTCCGCCTCCCTGCGCTTCGCCGATCCGGGCGAAGTAACGCAGGGCGCGCAGGCTGGGCAGAAAGAAATACGC
>JAYTKJ010000878.1:0-2896 GCA_043730365.1 Acidobacteriota bacterium
GACGGCCGTACGCGCTCAAGTAACTATGACTTGTTCAGCATGCGCTTCGATCATCAGTTCTCTTCGAAAGATACCTTGATGGCGCGATACAGCGTCACCGACTCCAACGCATTCGCGCCCAATACCTTTCCCGGATATGGTTCGCAAGACAACCAGCGGCAGATGGCGGGCACCATCGCCTACACTCGGATCTTCGGGCCGACGACGGTCAACGAGTTCAAATTCGGGTATCTGCGCTGGGCGCAGTTTCAAGCCGGCGAAAATACCATTGCTGAGCGCGACCTCGTGAAGGACTTAGGGGTGAGCGGCCTCGATTTTGCCAGCACGCCGGGACTCCGCGGTGCGCCCAATTTCGCGATCAGCGGCTTTGCCACGATCGGCGACGGCGACGGCCCGTACCGCCCCCGCAACAATACGTTTCAGTTCATTGACCAGCTTTCTTTCAACAAAGGCCGCCACTTCATCAAAGTGGGCGGCGAGGTGCGCCGTGTCCGGAATGCGATCACCCGCGCCAATACTCTCCGCGGCTCTTTCAATTTCACCAGCAACAACTGGAGCGGCCTGCAGGGCTTTGCCAACACGGGCAACACCTTCGCGAATTTTCTCCTCGGTCTGCCGGTTCAAAAAGGACGGCGTGTGAGTGGCTTCTTCCAGGACTTGCGCTCCACCGAATATGCCGGCTTCATTCAAGACGATTGGAAGGTCAACTCCAAACTGACGATCAACCTCGGCCTCCGTTACATGTACTACGCGCCGCCGTATGAAACTCAGGACCGCGTGTCCACACTCACTTATCCGGACCGCCGGCCGTCAAATTACAACGAAGGCGCGCTCTTTTTCCTGCAACCCGGCAACCAGCGTTTTGCTCCCAACTGGGGGCGCGCCGGCAAGGAACTGCCAAGATCTCTCTTCCCGGCGGATAAGAAAAACTTCGGACCGCGCTTCGGCTTCGCCTATCGGCCGATCGGCAAGACGGTCGTTCGCGGCGCCTACGGCGTGTTCTTCGACACCGTGCCTCTCTTCATTACTCAAGATACGCTGGAGAACTTGCCCAATCTCAAGGAGGATCAGCAGAGCTTGAGCCTGTTCCAGGAGGGACTGCCCAGCCCGGAGACGTTTATCGGTTTTCGAATCGCCAATCCGGGCCCCGGGCAATTCAATCCGGGCCCCAATGACGTTTCGCCTGAATTCAAGAATGCCTATGTGCAGCATTGGAACTTCGGGATTCAGCGCGAACTGCCAGGCGCGATTCTATTTGAACTTTCCTATGTGGGCAGCAAAGGGACTCGCCTGAATCGCCGCGAGAATACCAACACCGCCGAACCGAACGGCCCGGGGGCTACGGTGCCGCTGAGTGCGATTCCGGCGCAACCAATCAACCCGGTTACTGGTCAGCCTTTTTCGCCCAACCCGATTGAGAACGCTGGGCTCCGGTCGCGCTTCCGCCGTCTGGTTCCCTATGCGATCAATGTCTGGGAGAATAATGCTCTCTATCTGCTTGACAACATTTTTCAGACAACCTCCACCGCCTTCTCGAATTACAATTCGGCTCAGCTACGGTTGGAAAAACGGCATGCCAAGGGGATCACTTGGCTGGTGTCTTACACCTTCTCCAAGGCTCTCTCGGATGCCACCGGCTTCAACGGCGGCGGCCCCTACGACACGGGCAACCGCATCCAGGACATCTTCAACAAGAAAGCCGACAAGGGGCTGGCCAGCATCGATCATCGCCAGCGCCTGAGCGCATCGGTCATCTACGACCTGCCGTTCGGGAAAGGCAAGTCATTCCTTGGTACGGCCCCCTCGGTGCTCAACAAGATACTGGGCGGCTGGTCACTAAACGGGATCTATACCTACCAGACTGGCTTGCCGATGACCGTGAAATTCAACGGTGACTACTTCGGTTCCGGTACCGACAACGCCCGCCCGGATCTTGTCTGTAACCCCAACCTGGACTCCAGCGCCCGCACCGTGAACCGGTTCTTCGCCACCAACTGTTTTGCGATTCAGAGTCCGATCCGCTATGGAACGGCGGGCCGATCTACTGTTACCGGACCATTGATTCACAACATAGACATCGGAATTCTGAAGAACACCAACATCACCGAGCGCGTCACCACGCAGTTCCGCGCCGAGTTCTTCAACTTCCCCAACCATGCGCAGTGGCAACCGCCCAATCGCTTTGTCGATCAGGCCGCGTTTGGGCAGGTTTCTTCGGCCCGCGATCCGCGGATCATTCAATTCGGGTTGAAGGTAAGTTTCTAGGCGGCCTCGTCCGCCAGCGACGATAATGAACGAGTCCCCGCTCGACGCCTCCCCGCAATTGTTCGTGGATCTCGACCGTGTCGAAGCGCTTGAGAACGTGACTCGAACTTTTCACGCGGCCGAGAAGCACTCGGCCAATCCGGTCCTGCGCCGCGTACATCCATGGGAGCAATCAAGAGGCACCTGGGGCTCGGTCATCTTCGATGCCGAGGAGCGAATCTTCAAAGCCTGGTACGGCGGCACTTCTGGCCGCGACATCTCTGGCTGTTCCGGCCCGAATTGCCGGTCGAACTCGGTGCTCTGTTATGCCATTTCGCAGGATGGCGTCGTCTGGCAGCGGCCCAAGTTTGGACTCCACGACGCCGGCGGGACGCGGGCCAACAACGTCGTCATTGGCGACGGCTATCGTGACGGCATGGCGCACTGGGAATCCGTTATGAAGGACCCTCTGGAATCCGATCCGCAGCGCCGCTACAAAGCCCTCGGTTGGTCAAGCTTCGATTGGGACGGACCGCAGAGCGGCATTTTCACGATGACGTCGCCGGACGGCCTCAACTGGACCCACACACCCGACCCCGTTTTCCGCTATCACCCGCGGCCGGGAACCAACGATCTTGGCCCAATCGGCGAT